>JAQVQN010000184.1:1487-5417 GCA_028701555.1 Kiritimatiellia bacterium
ATTTTGACTTATAATGGATGAAAAAACAAAATCTGAAATCAGGCAGCAGATGCGCGAAAAACGCCATGCCGTCGACAAGCAAGACCGTGCCGCCGCTGGAAGGGTCGTGCGCGAGAAAATCATCAGCAGCCCAGTCAACTTGCTGACCCGCGCTTGGCGGGTATGCTTGTACCTCAGTGCCAAGAACGAGATCCCCACCCGCTATATCGCCCGCGCAATATGGGAAGCAGGACGGGAGGTTTGCGTTCCAGCGTGGAGCAACAATGAAAAAACCTACAAGCTATACGCGCTAGACCCCCGCACCAAACTCATCACCGGACATCGCGGCATCAAAGAGCCGGCCGTACGGATTCCGGTCTTCCCGTGGGAAGTGGACGCTTTTATCATGCCGGGGCTGGCATTTGATGTTTTTGGCGGACGGTTGGGATACGGCAAAGGCTACTACGACAAAATTCTGTCGAAAGCGTCAAAAAAAGCACTCAAAATCGCGCTGTGCTACGACTGGCAACTTCTTGACACACCCCTGCCACAGGAAGACCACGACATCAAGGTCGATTGGGTCGTCACAGATCAGCGCGCGGTCAAGTGTTCCAGCCCCACGGCTACGCGTAGGAACTCTCCTTCTTGACCAAAGTCAAGATGCGCATGGTCTCAATAGTTGTGTCCAGCGTTATCGGAAAAGGCTTGTTCTCGCGGATCGTGTTGTAGACGTGTTCCCAAATCAACGTCATGCCAGATGCTGCTTTAGGCGCCACCGGCACCTTGTTCTCTACCCAGCGCAGAGTCTCAAGCGTTCCGTAACTGCCCAGCGGCGGCGTACGCACACTCGAACGGCGACGCGAGAGCTTCTGCTTGGGGTCAAGCCTGCGCACCATACCCTCTGTCGCCCCGGGGTAAAGCGTGAAATCACCTTTAGTCCCAGAAATGATAAACTGCGGAACCTGGCTTATGCGTCCGCCTGATATCTCCAAGTCGATGGTCAGCCCAGCCAGGTTACGCAGTATGATGCGCACATAATCTTCAGCATCACCGACCGCCGCCACCCGTTTAAAGTCAGACCAAACCTTGACCGGGGGCGTGCGCATCAGATCCAGCGCTTGATCAAGAAAAGCCGTGCCCCACATCAGAGCCGCGCCGCCTCCGCAGCGCTTTACAGCCTGCCAGTCGTCGCGCCGCTCATAGGTCCCGCGCCGCATTTTTATGTCGTATATTTCGCCCAAAACACCAGACTCGATCACTTCCTTGACCTGCATGAATGCTGGCTCATAACGGTAATTGTGACGAACCAGCAGACGGTGGCCTGACTTGATGGCACAGGCACGCAGAACCATCGCCTCATCGTAATCACAGCAGAGCGGGCGCTCGATGTTGACCCACTTGCGGATCTTGAGCGCCTGCATGGCGTGCTTGGCGTGCTCGTCTGATCGCGTGGCAATATCCACCAACTCAACATCCGGATCGTCCAACAAATCCTCATAACGCCGATACGTGCGGCAATCAGGCAGCCGTTCCAGCACTAAATCCCGCCGTTCCTTGATAGGGTCACAAACCGCCATGACCGTAAAAAGATCAGGCAAATGCATCATCTCTGGCAAATGTGTCTCAAGGCCGGCACGTCCCAAACCGGCTATACCGACCCTTATCGGAGGCCGCGTTGTCCGAATCATAAAAACTTCTCCCATGTCCTATGTGCCTTAAAAACTTCAGACACTCATTCTTTACCGTCAAACTTTTATAAAATATTAGCACCCTTCAACAGCTTGGTCAATAAGCGATTACCGCAAAGTTTATTCGTAATACGGCAATTGCTCGTCAAAACCTTTGCGATCTCTTTTATACCAGACCGCTACATGCCTAATAGCCTCAACAGCCTTTGATCGAGCGGCCAAATCAGAATTGAAGCCCTGATGCGGCTGCACATATATATTGCCGCTGCACGAGACAGCCATTTTCACCAGAGCCAGCCCGGCACGCAGATCAACATCGGCAGCATCTCCGCCCTTTAAATATTCAGCGAACTCGGACTCGCGACTGAAGACATCGAGACCGACACCTGCAATGACACCGCTATTATAAAGCTCCAGCAACGTCGACTCCGGCGCTATCTCGCCGCGAGTGACGTTGATGAAAATCAACCCTTTTTTTGCGCCGCTTAAGTAGTCTCTGGCAAAATAATCAACATTGTAGAAACGGCTATGCTCGCTTTTGGTCAGGTTCATGGCGTTAACCATGATGTCGCTGTTCGCCAGAGCTTGCTCTTTGGAAACGAAAGCCACTGCGCCCGCATACAACTCACCCAACTCGGCATGCCTGATGTCCACACCCTGAACAGTCAAACCATTAGCCGCCGCAAGTTCACAAATGCGCTTGCCGATGCGACCGACGCCAAAAACAGTCAGGGTCTTGTGTGCGCCTAGCTCCATAAAAGATTCTGATTTCTTCCTTTCGAAAGAGACCGCGTTAGCTGTGTAATGGTTAAGCTTTCCGGCTGCGGCATACAGGAATTTAATTGCTGTCTGGGCCACCGCGTTCACACAATACTCGCGTAGCGAGGCAATGTTTAGACGGTCGGACAGATGTTCCAAATGATCATATCCCGCACTCCGCGTGATGACACTCCTACGCATCCCGCCGCTAAATTCAACCGGCAAAACAGAGTGTGTCTTAACTGTGACGATATCAGGCCACACCGCATCCGGACACCGCTCAAGAAACTGTTGAACATTGTCTGGAACAATCAGAAAACGGTGGCTTGCAGGCAAGTCGCCACGCCGCATCGCTGCGATTGATTCCGCCTCTAGATGCGCTGCCTCGTCACCCAACGCCTCGAAATGAATTATGTCATACTTTTCCATGTCACCCCCATACCCATTCGCGATCTTAATGCCGCCCCTATGAAAGAAATCAGACATACGGACAACGCACCAGCATTTCGCCGCTCGCTGCCAGCTCCGGCGGCTGGCGCGAGCATTCAGCGCGCGCCACCGGACAGCGGTCGTGAAACCGACAGCCCGTCGGAAAAGCGCCTGCTGCCGGAACCTGCCCGGGAATGGCCTTGAGCCGCTGCCCGCGCGTAGCCGACGACGGCATGGCATCCATCAAGGCCACTGAATAAGGGTGCAGGGGGCGCCTGAAGAAAGCGCCGGCTTCGGCCTGCTCCACAATCTGCCCCGCATACATCACCGCGACATGCGTGGCCATCTGTGAAACCACCCCCATGTCGTGGGTGATCAGCAGCAATCCGGCACGTGCATGCAAAAGTTTGCGCATCACCGACAATATCTGCGCCTGAATCGTGACATCCAAGGCCGTTGTCGGCTCGTCCGCAATGATCAGGTCCGGCTCCAGAATCAAAGCCATCGCGATCATCACCCGCTGCTGCATGCCGCCGGAAAGCTCGTGCGGGTAAGCGTCAATGCGTGAAGCCGGTTCCGGTATGCCCACTCGATCCAGCCATTCAATGGCCAGCTGCCGGGCTGCGGAACGCGAAACTTCTTTGTGCAAGTGTATGACCTCTGCGAGCTGCCGCCCGATGCGGTGTAGCGGGGAGAGCGAAGTCATGGGGTCCTGGAATATCACGCCGATACGCGCGCCGCGCAGCCGACGCAATTCACCGACCGGCATACGCGACAGTTCCTTCCCGTCAAATAAAATTCGGCCGCGCGTGATACGGGCAGGCGGCATCGGCAAAAGGCGCGGCACACTCATGGCCGTCGCCGACTTACCGCAACCTGACTCGCCGACAAGCCCCAAAACCTGTCCGCGGTCAAGGCTTAACGACACGCCTTCCACCGCACGGGTAACCACCCCGTCCGTTTCAAACTCAACATGCAAATCTCTGATCTCAAGCAACATCGTTCGTCCAATCAATCCAGTAACACTGAATAGTTCATGTCTCTAAAAAAACTCAGCTCTTGAGGGGCCGCTGCC
>JAQVQN010000185.1 GCA_028701555.1 Kiritimatiellia bacterium
CGGGCGGCACGATGGCCAGAAAGCGGTTGGGTAATGTGGGTGTCAGCAGCCAGTCCGCCACCTTGGCATTGCCGCCTTTGTCTTTGACCAACCGTTCCCACGTGGTCTGGGTCTGCCCCTGATCGCCTTGCTTCCACTGCGTGTCATAAAAGGTCTCGCGGTGCAGCGCGTCGAAGATGCCGTTGCCGCGCAGACTGGGAAAAACAACCGTGTCCGGACCGATCTGGTCGGTCACGGCTTTGATGGCGTGCGCCACCAGCCACGAGATCAGATAGGAACCAGACCAGAGGTCGCGGGCGGAGCGGGCCTGCGCGATGAAATCCTGCACCGGGCCGAACTGGAACAGCAGCAGCTCCGGGCGAACATCTTTGTTGACTATGCAAGGCGCCAGAGCCGCGGTCACGGTCATGTGGTTCCAGATCGTGTGGTCTGGAATGCGTGTGTCCGCAGGCAGGAAGGCCAACGCCCGGTTGCCGTCCTTAGCCGTGGCGTTCTCCTGCCAGCGCCGCCAATACAGGAAAAAACGCTTATGCCAGTCATCGGTCTGGATTCCGCCGAGCGCGGTCTGGATGGCTTCCGTGTGTGAGCCTGACTTGGAAACGAAACCGTCAGGGAAGTGGTAGTATTCCGAGGACAGCGGGTGAATAAAGAGAGGTTGCTCTTTGAAATCATGCGAGCACTTCACTTTCGGAAACACAAACCTTTCAGCCGAAGAGGAGAACCAGTCGGCGGGCTTGATGTCTTTTTCACGTTCGGTGCGGGTCTGGATGTCCGTGAAACCTGCTGCAGCCTGACATCTGGCGGCGGCCTGCTCGTGGTTCTTAATGTCAAAGCACTTGTCCGGCGCATCGTGCAGAAACGCCATCAATTTCCGCTGCCAAAATTCGGGGTCAGACTGCCATTGCTTCATCATTCATCTCCATCCTTTTCGATTGCTAAAACATTATCTGAACACCTGCTGCCTGCTTTGTAGCCACAACAATACAAAAATATTAAGACAGAGCCACCATACGGTTATCTGCGGATATCCGCATGATATAAGAATAACCAGCTTTATATAAATATTGAACTAATTTGCTAAAAGGCGCAATAAAAAAATCAGCCATCCTGTGCCGCCGTTATTTCTCTCGATCCCTGCCTATCACATCTCACTTATTCCCATCGTCCAATATTCCCTGCTGCCTTAGTTCGTCGGCTAACGCGGCGTACTGCTCTTCGCAGCATTTCTCCAACCAGTTCAAACGCGCCACCGGCATTACCCCGCGCTCCTGGCGCGCGCGGGCATAGGACGCAAACGCCGCGCTATTCTGGCAACGCCATCACCTGCACGTGTTTGCCTGCGAACAAATACAATTTGTTACCCTCGCGCCAAGGGCTGACAGGACCGTCCGGCACAATTGCCCAATTGGCATAACCGCGCGGGTCACGCCGGATGGTCTTGAAGTCCTCCGTGTAGCCGTACATGACCCGGGGCACATCGTTTTCCGCCGGACTCTCGCCCCAGACCAAAAGGTACTCGCTGACCCCCAAGCTTTTGCGCCCCAAATACCCGACAAAATACGGCCGGTATACCCCCTTCTGCCCACCGCCGCCGTCATCCTGATGCATGACCGGATTGCCGGGAAAATATTTCCACCGCACACCGTCGGATGACCACGCGAAGCCAAGCCTCACGACCTGGTCAACCGAAGTGCCCCGCATGAAGGCCAGCCACTGCCGGTCTGGCAGCCGGTGTATGGAGTGATAGGTTGACTGGCTGTTCATCCACTCCTCCTTGGTTGTCGGCAGCACCGGCGTCAAATCCCATACGCTAACCGCTCTGAACTTTTTGTTGGTTTCCACCTTCCACCGGTTGCCGCTCAGGTCTGCACATGTGGCCAAACCGGTCATCTGGTGACCGTATCCCGCACCCATCGCGCGCTGCCACGCCTCGTGAGCATGATTG
Organism: Kiritimatiellia bacterium; assembly: GCA_028701555.1. Lineage (GTDB taxonomy): Bacteria > Verrucomicrobiota > Kiritimatiellia > RFP12 > UBA1067 > JAQVQN01. Next base: position 1,946 of record JAQVQN010000185.1, read on the forward strand.
TAATAATGAAAGTACATGAACCAGAGCCGCCGCTCTTCATTCCATACCACGCACGGGCTCGAATAATGCGACGGATCGGATACCGGCGGATTATTGATCGGATAATGCGGGTTCGCCAACACCAGGCTGTCCTGCCGCCCTTTGTCGATCTGCGCCAGTTTCCGATATGGTCCAGCTATCGTCTCGGCTATGGCGCAGCCTATGCCCGAGCAGGGATCGTGATGGGCGTAATAAAGATAATATTTGTTGTCGGGCTTGCGTCCGCGGTCGTTCCTGACCAGCGACGGATAACCGACCGAATCCGCATCCGTCGCGTCAAAAGTGTTGTGCTCCCAAGCTTCCGTGCGCCACAGCACCTGTACCGCTTCGGCTGTCTCCAGCGGCAAAGGCGCATGAAGCCCGGACAGATCCACACAACGCAGATTGTTGTCCAGTAGCCTTGCCGCCAGCGCGCCTTTACCCTCCGCGCCACAAACGCCCGCCACAAACCCGCAAACACCTATTATCAAAGCTTTTTTCATACTCATTTTGTGGCCCGCAGGCCTGCTTCTTCCCAGCCCCATTAACTTCCCAGACTTTACCCCCAGCCCCGCACTCTCTTCAAGGCTTTTCTCCGGCGCCCGCGTCCCATCCGCCACTCCCCTCCAACTGCATTCCCTCCGGCGGTCTGAGTCTTGGGTCCTGAGTCCTGAGTCCTCAAGCGCGGCACCGCGCCGCCGTTTGTCCGACTGCGGCAATGACACCCGCCGCGATTTTTGCTAGAGTGTACAGTTATTTAGCGGAAGGAATCAGCAGAGATGTCAAACGAGCAGGCTCTTTCGAGCAATGAGTACCGGGATCAGCGCATCGCCAACCTGAAGAAATTGCAGGAACTGGGCTTTAAACCTTGCAGCCGCGCTTTCGAGCGCGAGCGGCTGTCGGAGATCCGGCGGGATTTCGCCGAGGACAAACTCGTGAGCGCGGCCGGCCGCCTGATGACAGTCCGCCGCATGGGCAAAGCCTCTTTCGCCACCTTCAGCGACGGCACGGGCAGCTTCCAGATCTTTATCAAGAAGGACCTGCTGACGCCGGAGGCCTTCGAGGCTTTCGCGTACCTGGACCTCGGCGACTTCATAGGCGTCAAAGGCCGCCTCTTCAACACACGCACCGGCGAGCCGACCATCGAGGTGCATGAGTGGACCTTCCTGAGCAAGGCGATTATGCAGCCGCCGGAAAAATTCCACGGCCTGCAGGATGTAGAGGAACGTTACCGCAAGCGCTATCTGGACCTGATGATGAACCCCGAATCGCGCGACCGCTTCAACAAGCGCAGCGCCATTCTGGCTGAAATCCGCAATTTCCTGCACGGCCGCGGTTTCACCGAGGTCGAAACCCCCGTCATGCAGGCCCAGGCCGGCGGTGCGGCCGCCAAGCCGTTCTTCACCCACCACAACGCACTCGACACCGAGATGGCTCTGCGTATCGCCCCGGAACTCTACCTTAAACGTCTGATCGTCGGCGGGTTCGACAAGATTTTCGAACTGGGCAAGGATTTCCGCAATGAGGGTATCGACCGCACCCACAACCCGGAATTCACTGTGCTGGAGATCTACGAGGCTTTCGGCGACCGCGCCTCGATGCAGAGCCTGATCGAGGGTCTGCTGCCACACCTTTGCCGCACGGTACTCGGTTCGATGAAGGTAGAATACGGCGATGCCAAGGAAGTGCTGGACTTCACGCCGCCTTACCGCGCGATCACCTATCGCGATGCAGTCAAAGAAGTCATGGGCGCGGACTGGTTCGACCTTCCGGCAACTGCGGCACGCGCCCGCGCGGAGCAGCATGGGGTCGACATTGACCCCGCCTGGGATCACCTTTTGATCACCCACGAGGTTTACGGCAAAGCCGTCGAGAAGACCCTGCGCCAGCCGACCTTCGTCACCCGCCTGCCGCGCCAGTTCGTGCCGCTGGCTAAAGCCTGCGAGGACGACCCCGAACTCGTGGATGTCTTCGAGTTCGTCGTTGCGGGCAAGGAACTGTGCCCTGGCTACACGGAGCAGAACGACCCCTTCGCGCAGCGCGCAGCCTTGGCGGACCAGGCCGGTGATGATGCCGAGAAGATCGACGAGGACTTCATCCTGGCCCTGGAACACGGCATGCCACCCACCGGGGGGCTCGGCTTGGGCATAGACCGGCTGGTGATGATGCTGACCGGCACAGAGGTCATCCGCGACGTGATCCTTTTCCCCCAGATGAAACCGGTCGGCAACCAATGAATGCCGCAAATAACTTTCAATGATCAGCGTTCAACTCTCAACGCTCAATTTACCAACGCAGGAGGTATGCGATGACAGACAGCGGCATCCAAGCGAAAACACCAGTTGTGCCCAAGTCCATGCTTATTCCCTTCATTCTGACAACCACGCTTTTCGCCCTGTGGGGATTCGCGAATGACATCACGAATCCGATGGTCGCGGCTTTCAAGGCGATCTTCGTGGATATCAGCAATACCGAAAGCTCGCTGGTGCAGTTCGCCTTTTATGGCGGTTACGCGACCATGGCGATACCGGCTGCGCTCTTCATCCGCAAGTTTTCCTACAAATCCGGGCTTCTGATCGGGCTGGCTCTCTACTCGTTCGGCGCATTGATGTTCCTGCCTGCCGCCATCACCGAGAATTTCTTCTGGTTCCCGGTTTCGCTTTATATCCTAACCTTCGGATTGGCTTTTCTGGAAACCACGGCCAACCCCTATATCTTATCACTGGGCGACCCGGCCACCGCCACCCGCCGCCTAAACCTGGCGCAGGCCTTCAACCCTATGGGCTCGCTGCTCGGCATGGTGGTGGCCAGCAAACTGGTTCTGCGTAACCTCAAAGCGGAAAAATATTTCGCGGAGATCACCACCTCACTGCAGGCACAAGGCGTACCGCCGGAAACCATCTCCGAAGCGGTCAAGGCTTTCGTCCGCTCCCCTGCCAGTCAGCTCGAGTACGCCGCCATGAAAACCCACGACATCGGGATCATCCGCAATCCCTATGTGATTCTCGGTCTCGTGGTGGCTGTGTTTTTCTTTGTCTTCCTGCTCAGCAAGATTCCATCGCAGCCGATGACCGAGCATATACACCCGATCGAGTCGGCCAAGCGCCTTTTACGCAACAGAAATTGGACGGGCGGGGTGATCGCCCAGACCTTCTATGTCGCCGCACAGATCACCTGCTGGACCTACATCATCCAATACGCCGGACGCAACTGCGGTTTCTCAGCCGAACGCGCCCAGGACTGGAACATCGTGGCCATGGTGATCTTCCTCAGCAGTCGTTTCATCTGCACTTTCCTGCTCAAGTACCTGAACGCCAGCCTGCTGCTGACCGTACTGGCCGCCGCCGGAGCAGTGCTGACTGCCCTGACCATCCTGCTCCAGAACCAGACCGGGCTG
>JAQVQN010000186.1 GCA_028701555.1 Kiritimatiellia bacterium
ACTCACCTTGTCTGATCCGTCCGATCTGACCGATCAGTCTTATCCTTCCACTTCTTCCAGCACCAGCCGCCGTTCCGGCGGCGGCGCTTCTCCGATCCGCACGGCTGCTGCCGCCTCCGCCAGCAAAGCCTCGGCCCTTACCGTGTCTGCCGCCAGCAGACGCATCAGCGGCTGGCCGCGCGCAACGCGCTCGCCAGCCTGCACCAGACGGTCGACCCCGGCCGCGTGGTCGATCTCGTCAGCGGTAGCTTTGCGGCCAGCGCCGAGACGCAGAGCCAAGCGTCCGATCTCGCGCGCATCGATAAAAGCGACGAACCCCGTTTGCGGCGCTGGCACCTCGACCGACACGCCTGGCTGCGGTAGCAACTGCGGATCATCGGCCACTCGCGGTTCGCCACCCTGAGCCTTTACCATCCTGCGAAACACCTCAAGGGCGCGACCGTCATCCAGCCGCTGCTCCAGCTCGCGCCGCGCCTTAGCGCGGTCGGCGAAGATCCCGGCCAGTTCGCACATCATCGCTGTCAGTTCGACGGTCAGCAGGCGCGTGTCAGCGGGCCCACCGCCTTTAAGCGTCTCGATGGCTTCTGCCACCTCCACCGCATTGCCTACGGTCCGGCCCAGCGGCTGGTTCATATCGGTTATCAGCGCCCCGGTCTTGCGTCCCAGTGCCTGCCCGGTCTCAATCAGTGCGCGTGCCAGTTCGCGCGCTTGCTCAATATCGGGCATGAACGCCGCACGTCCGCATTTGACGTCGAAAACCAAAGTCTCGGCACCTTCTGCCAATTTCTTTGACATTATGCTGGCGGTGATCAGCGGGATGCTAGGCACTGTGCCGGTCACGTCGCGCAGGGCGTAGAGCCGTTTGTCGGCAGGAGCGAGGCGCGCGGTCTGGCCGATGATCGAACAGCCCACCTCGGCCACCACCTGCTTGAACTCTTCCGTGCTTAGGCGCGTGTTATAGCCGGGTATCGACTCCAGCTTGTCGAGAGTGCCGCCGGTTATGCCCAGGCCGCGCCCGGAAATCATGGGCACCGCCAGCCCGGCCGAGGCTGCCAGCGGGCCGAGCATCAGCGAGAGCTTATCGCCGATGCCGCCGGTCGAGTGCTTGTCGGCGGTGGGGCGCGGCCAGCCTTCAAAAGAGAGCAGGTCGCCGGAGCGCATCATGGCGTCGGTGAGGGCGGCGGTTTCGGGCCGGCTCATGCCGCGAAAAAAAACGGCCATAGCCAGCGCGGACATCTGATAGTCGGGAATCGTGCCGCTGGTGAAGCCCGCGATGAAAGCGCGGATTTCGTCCTCCGACAACTCCAAGCCGTCGCGCTTCCGCTCGATCACCCATTGCGGGATGAACGCGTTGTCAGACATAGGCTGCTCCTGCTGAATTTTGTCAGACTGGTCAGACCTGCCTTTCCTTGAACCAGGCCGACAGGCCGATTGAACCAGCGGCTTAAGCCGCGTTTGAACCTTGAAACCAGTGCGCAGCGCACTCTATTTGTCGAGCTGCTTGAAAAAGAGGATCTTGTGAGCGTGGTAGCTATCGCGGCGCTGCGCGGCGATCGGGTCAGAAACGCTGGTGTTTTCTTCATCCAGCGATCCCCAACTGTTGCGGTTATGCTGGTACCAGGGCGAGACCCTGGTGGTGTCCCAGTCATATTCGGCCTTTTTCCAATTATCCGAATCCTTGTCATATCCGGTCGGGTACGGATCGCGCCAGACCAATGCCACGGCCCGGCCGCCAGCCAGCGAGCGCGCCTCGGTGGCGCTGCTGAACAGCGTCGGCGAGGTCACCTCGGCCCGGAGGATGTAGAGGAAGAGCTGCTGCCGATCGCAGAAAGAGTCCAGCGAGAAAGAGTAGAGCATCTTGCGGTCGATCTCGTGCAGAGGGTATTGCGCATTGTGCGAGAAAGCCGTCTTGAAAATCTTATCTGCCTGGCCGTTCGCATACCAGCTCAGCGTGTCATGCAAGCCGTAAACATCACGTATTTGCGTACGCCATGATTCCGCTACCGTCTTGCTGTTGATCTTTTTACGCTGTACATCACTGACCATCAAGTCGCTCCACTCTTGCACGAATTTGTCCCAACTGGCAGGCTGGAAAAGTGTGCGCTTGGTGCGTTTTGAGGAGTCAATGTCGTCATACGAGTCGTAGGTCTCGGTTTGCAGCTCTTCATATTCGGGATCGTTCGGTGTGGATGCCAGCTCAGATAACCGTCCGCTGATCCAGTAATCGAAAGGCGTTTTGGCGATAGCCGCTTCCAGCACAGCCGGAATATCCGATAGCGGGTTCACCCGCGCACCGGGCAATGTCCCGTCCGCCGTCGCTACGTAGAAATAATCATAGATATTATCGCGTTTTTCATTAACGCCGACACCGCCGTGGTCATAGATACGGATAGTGCGCCACATGTGATTCGCGTCTTCCGCGGTTCTGGCGGCAACAGACAGGTCAACCGGGGCACCGGCCGGGTTTAAAGAAAAGGGCCGCACGATGAAACCCAGTTCCGCCGGCGACTGGAAGAAATCGGTGTCGGCGACCGACATGAAGATGTCGCTGTCGCGACCATCCTGTCCCAACAGGTCTTCGGTTGACTTGTTGTGTCCGGCTTTTTGTTTGTCATTGTTCACAGAACTCGGCTGCCACAGAACCCAGTTGGACGCCTTGTGATTGAAGCGCGGATCAGGCGTTTCAAGCGCATCCCACTGGTAGGCCAGATTCTTTGACATGGGATTGGGGTCTAGCTGCGCCCGGTCGGTCTGGAAAAACAGTTTCGGCGTGGCGGCAAAATCTGGCATTGCGGGTATAATTGCCGCGCCATTTTCAAACATAGAGGGTGCCTGATCCACAACATTACCGGCAGCGTCGACTACCTGCGCGAAGATTATCGTCGCAACGCTGACAAAATTACCTGCTGCAAAAAACGGCGACAGCGATAAGCCAGTGCTGTCAATCAGGTCAATCCTCTGCTCGAATGTAGGCAACTGAACGGCGCCCATCGCGTAAAAATTATTGATGTTGTTGCCGCGGTCATCGGGTGTTTCGACACCGGTGGTGAATGCGAGCTGAACTTCTGTTGGGGCTAAAGCGTAATAGTGCGACGCCGGCAAGAGCGGTCCGCCAAATTCGGCGGTGGTGTTAAAAGCGTCGGCGTTCTTGCCGACTACGACGACGTAAGCGTGGACGCGCACCTTAAAGCTGTTCGGGTCTGGCAAAGGTTTCCTGGCCTGCCAGTTTTTGAACGGCCAGACGACTTCTACAAAAACCGTGCCGAAAGGCACCCCCCCCGGCATCCCAACCTTGAGGAAGTTCACAGTCTTGGGGTCAGTAGGAACGGGCTGTTCCGACGCGATTACATTATTTGCTCCCCCCAGAGGAGTGAAACTGATCTGGCTGACCATCGGAACCATCTCTACCGCTGGTATATTTAAGGCCGTGGGGCGGGAATCTTTGTCTAGATAGTCCTGGATCATTTTTATCACATAAGGCGCGTCGACGGCACTGATAGCCACGTTCGGCAGCGCCTCGTCAAGTTTTGCAATAAAGGCGTTGCTGATGAAGCCAGGGCCTTTGCCGTAAAGGTTGAGCGGATTGTTTTTATCGGCGATCGGCTCAGGCATGGCGCGGCTGCCTGTGATCAGGATATGGTTGTCCGCGTCGTTAAAACCTATGTCGGGTGCAGAACCGGAATTTGTGGGATCAGTGAAATCGTGATAGGGGCTGCTAAATACCGCATCGTTGCGCCCGAACAGGCAGGCATATAAATCCAGCAGGCTCAGGTATTTGCCGTCGGTGTTCGCCATCGCTTTGTCGAACGCTCGGCGTTCGGTTTCGTTTTCGAACAGATGGCTGATGCTGACGCGGTTGGAAACGGAGTCGCGCCCGGATGCCCGGCACAAGTTCACGTCTAGCATGTCCGAGACGTTTACACATGTGTAGGCGTAGCGTCCTATCGGATTTGAGTCGATGTCTTTGAAGGTTCGCCATTTGGATCCGCGCCAGTTGCGGGTGTCGTCTGAGGAACTGTGTCCGGTGTCGTTCTTATGCGGGTTTACGTAGCGCCGCACGTCGTTGACGAAAATGCCCGGTATGAATCCCAGCGACTCCAGAGCCAGCACACGCGTGTTGCGGTTATTGAGGTTGCCGTCAGCAACGGCCGAAGTCCTGACCCGTCCGATCCAGTTGGTGGGGAACTTGCACTGCGTATCGCCGGTGGTGCTGAACGAAGGGATGCGCAACTCGGAGTCGATTTCGTCGATGGCGCGATATAAGGCGGCGTTGAGCATGTGGCGCGCCGTGGTGGAGTGGCGGTAGTTTGATGATGCCTGACGCTCTATGCGCATATAGATTGCGAAAGAGACAGCGCTGATCATCATGAAAGACAGAAAACCCAGCACGATCAGCAGGGCCGAGCCACGTCGCGGCGCGGCATAACAATCAGTCTGATCAGACCGATCCGACCGATCCGACCGATCAGACCGATCTGTCCGACCTGCCTGATTCTCAACCTTGTGTGTTCTCAATTCCTGTCTCCTAATTTTTAATTCCCAATTCGACGCGGTTCAGTTTAGCCAAACTGCCCCGCGTCACAGGAGCCTTTGCCGGTTCGGAAAGGTCACCGTGGCCTCGAAATCTTCGGTTTTCCGGTTTTGGTTGTCTTCCAGAATCAGGCGGAACCGGTAGGGCACACCCCACGGGTCGCGGAATGCGCCGCGATCCATGGTGGCGTTCAGATAAACGGTCTGATCCTGGTTGCCGTCCAGCAGCTCTTTCAGATTCTCTTCGGTAGCCTCGATCTCATCGCCTTTAAGCTCCAGCGGCCAGTCGTCGTAAGCCGCCTCGTAGGCCAGCCATGCGTTCATCAGCTCACGGATCTCTGAGTTGGCCTTGGTAATCTTGGATTGGCGGCGAGCTTGCCCGAACCCTGAGAACGCAACGCCCATCAACACGGCCAGCATACCGGTGACGATCATCATCTCGATCAGCGTGAAAGCCATCGTGTTTCTGTCGCTTCGTCTTCTCATCATACGCCTCGTTGTTTCAATTGTTTGCTCTCGTTTATCCCGGCGCTTCATCCTCGACTCGCTACTTCCGCTCCGACCACGTCGTGATGTCGTCCCTCGTGCCCCACGTCTGATCCGGGCCGGCCGAACCCGCGCCGATATCCAGCGTGTAGCCGGATGACGTCACGGTGGCCCTGATGTTCACGTAGAGCGGAAGGGCGGCGCCGGACGCTCCCGTGGCATACACCGGGTCGAATTCCTGGATCTTGGGTTGAGGCTTGTTGGGGCTGAGCAGCCGCTCAGCGCTGGTCATGACGTTGTATTTCACCGTGTCCCATCCGCCGCCGG
>JAQVQN010000187.1 GCA_028701555.1 Kiritimatiellia bacterium
AATTCACTTTTTTTATGGCACTTTATTATTTGAGGAAATAATCATGCAGCATCTGCACACGCCTCCTGTCGCCGCCTGCTTGCTGGCGCTGGCCTTGAGCCCTTTCCGCGCTAGCACCCAAACCCCAGCGACACCCGCCACACCCTATCCGGAGCGCACTTGGACCTCTGTCAACGGAAACACCGTGCAGGCCTCGTTCGACCGCGAGGCAGATGGCAAAATCTTTCTCAAGCGCCCTGACGGCTCGACCGTCGCCACCACCCGCGCTAAATTGTCGCCGAATGATCTGGCATGGATCGATGCCGCCCACAATCCCGAGCAATCTGACAAGACCCTGTCTTTTGCCAAAGCCACAATGCCTGAGACCAACCGCATGGAACAGTACCGCAGGCTGCGACGACTAATCATCCGCACCTATGCCAACCTGACCAACAACGACCGCGACGACAAGATGCTGGCCTTCCTGGAACGCGATGCTCTGTCGATGTACGGCTGGCAATATATCGGCTCGGACTGCTACCTAACCGCCTCGGGCAAAAAAGGCAAAGTTAAGGAGATGTTTTTCCGCCCCCAGGAGCCGGTGCCGCTGCGCGAGGCTGTCGAGATCGTCCGTGACAAGTTTACCATAGTAATGCCTGACCCTGTGCTGCTCAAACAGGTCATGTACCATGGCGAACAGGCATGGGAGGTACTGAACCCGCCTGATTATTTAGCGAGGGTCTTGCTGCTGGTTGACGAGGAGACCAGCCACATCAAACGCTTCGACATCCATTTCCCGCAGCCGAAATAAAAAACGCTTGTTGCGCCGCCTCGTGCACCTGGCGCGGCATCACCCCTGCGGTACGCGCCAACGCCGCGCAAACGCCATGCTCAGGCGCCGCTGTGACCCGCTCACCGCGCAAAACTCCGACCTTTACAGGCACAGTTCCGTAAGGCGTCGACACCTCCACATGACTCCGCTCCAGCGTCTCGCGCTCCACAGCATGCCAGCGGATGCCGAAGGTCGTTGTGGCACGGAAAATCTTGTCGCGGTAATCAGATGCTTCGCTCTCGCGCGCCAAAACACTCAACACCGTGCCGGGACGCCCCTTTTTCATTACGACCGGCGTATACCACACGTCAAGCGCCCCCATTTCCAAGAGCTCGGCGGTCAGCGCGCCCAGCCACTCTGGATTGCAGTCGTCCAAATTGCTTTCGAGCAACAAAACCTTGCCGTCTTCCCAGCCCGCCGCCGTTTCCATCAGCGTGGCACGCAGCACATTCGGACGGCCTCGTAGCTTACGTTTACCGAAACCGAAAGCGCAGCGCACCAGACAAACCTCCGCAGGCACCTTTTCCAAAGTCCGTGTCAGTACGCGCAACAACGCCGCGCCGGTCGGCGTAACAAGCTCAAACGGCTCGTCAGTCTGCGTAACCAACATGCCGCTCAGCAGCTCTTGCGTGGCAGGTGCCGGATTAGGCATCTCGCCGTGAGCGCAACTGATCGTGCCGACGCCGGCAGGCAAAGGCCCGCACGCCACGCCGCAAACCCCCAACTGCTCCAGCGCCAAACAAACTCCGACAATGTCCGCCACCGAGTCCCAGGCACCCACTTCATGAAAATGCACCGTGTCCGGCGTCTTGCCGTGAATCTTGGCTTCAGCAACCGCCAGCTCGCGAAACACCCCCAGCGCCAAGCGCCGCGTTCCTTCACACAGTGGCGAATGCTCCAGCAGCGCAACAATCTCTTTAAGTCCTCGATGCGCATGCGCCCCATGCGCGTGTCCGTCATGCAAGGGCGCGTGACCACCATGACCGTGCGCATGACCCTGCTCATGCTCGTGCCCATGCCCGTGCTCGTGCCCGTGCGCGTCCGGCCACTCGCGGTCGTCATGCTCCTGTCGACCGTGCACCTCAACCCGCATGCCATTCAACCCGGCGTCCGCAACAGCGCCAACATGAAAATGCAGTTCTTCTGGAAAGAAACTACTGATCGTCTTTTCAATAGCCTCAATGTCAGCGCCCAGCCCCGCAAGGGCCGACAGCAGCATATCGCCGCTGGCGCCGCCCACACTGTCGAAACGCACATACTTTTTCTTCATGCGCACAGCTTACAGGGTCATGCGCCCCGTTTTCAATCCGAAAGCACCATAAAAAAAGCCCGGCGTTGCCGCCGGGCTTTTTTTTCAATAGCAATACCGTCAGTTGGCGCCGCGGCCCTTGGTGCCGGCAGCTTTCGAAGCGTCGGCCTTGGCCTTCTCGTGCGGACGCAGCGAACGCACCGCCGCGCCTGCGCGCCACATCTCGGAATCACGCATCACCTTAAGCTCGGCATCCAGCTTCTGCTTGTAATCCGCCGTTCCGCAGACCTTGATCACACGCTTGGCCTCGCTCTGGCTCTTGACCGCCTCGTATAGGTCTTTGAACACCGGCAGAACCGCCTTCTTGAACTTCGGCTTCCAGTCCAGAGCACCGCGCTGGGCCGTTGCGGAACAGTTGGAATACATCCAGTCCATGCCGTTCTCGTCCACCAGACGCACCAAACTCTGCGTCAGCTCTTCAACCGTCTCGTTGAACGCCTCCGACGGGCTGTGGCCATTCTTGCGCAGCACGTCGTACTGGGCTTCCATGATCCCGGCCAGCGCACCCATCAGCACACCGCGCTCGCCCACTAGGTCGGAAGTCACCTCATGCTCAAAAGTGGTCGGGAAGAGATAGCCCGAACCTACGGCGATACCGACCGACAGGGTCCGGTCCAGCGCCATGCCGGTGGCATCCTGCGCAACTGCAAAACTAGAGTTGATGCCAACGCCCGCAAGGAAGTTGCGGCGCACCGACGTTCCCGAGCCCTTGGGCGCCACCAAGATCACATCCACATCGGAGCTGGGCTTGATGCCGGTCAGATTGCGGTACACCCAGCCGAACCCGTGGGAGAAGTAAAGCGCTTTGCCCGCTGTAAGGTGAGGCTTGACACGCGGCCACACCTGCTTCAGCGCAGCATCGTTGACCAACATCATGATGATCGTGGCTTTCTCGCAGGCCTCCTCGATGTCAAACAGCGACTTGCCCGGCTTGAAGCCGTCCTTGACTGCACGCTTCCAGTCATTCGCGAAGCGCTTGTCCTGACCGATGATCACGTTTACACCGTTGTCGCGCATATTCAACGACTGCGCCGGGCCCTGCACTCCATAGCCGATCACGGCGATGACTTCGTTCTTCAGCACCTTCTGTGCTTTCTTCAATGAATACTCTTTACGCGTCACGACGGTCTCAACAACACCGCCAAAATCAATCTTGGCCATATCCGTATACTCCTGGTTAAAAAAATCCGCATGCCTAAGCGGCACCTTGACCTTACAGTCTGGCGGAAAACGGTTTATTATGATAGCACTTTGCTTCCGCCATACAAGCGTTATGTGCATCTAACCCCATGAATTGTGTGGCTTGTCAAAGTAAATGCCCCCAGGATAGGTGCAATGACTCTGCCAATTTTTTAACTCCTCGGCTGCGAGCGGCACGCTGTAGACGCAAAAATCGTCTACCACTCCCCTGCCTTTGGTGTTACCCGCGTTACCGCCGCCTACCGGGACCGCCCTGCAAAACTTGATTAAGTTCGGCGCCGCAGTCAGTGGTTACCGTCTCCGCCCCCAGCGCCGCGAGTTCCGCCGCCCGCGCCGCGTCGTTTATCGTCCAGACGTGGAAGCTGAACCCCGCGTCCTTGATCGTCTTGACAAAATCCTTGTCGATTAACTTCTGCGCCGCCGCGCCGTGGCCCTGGATGTCGATGCCGTGTGCGCCCGTCTTTTTCAGTACCGCCAGCACATCCTGTGCGCTCGGCGACAATGAGCCGTCCTCTTTTTGTTTTACCCCGGATAACCAGTACACGCGATACGCGGGAAGCTGTTGGCGAAGCGCGGCGACCACCTCTCTGTTGAAACAGATGAACACAACACGCTCGGGTGTGGCTTTGGGCTCAGCCGCCATGACCTCAATCAGGCGCGGTATTATCGGTGTGCCGCATTTGATCTCGACGTAGATTTCCTTGCCGTCTTGCGCCAGCGCCAATGTCTCTGCCAGCGCAGGAATGCGCTCGCCTGCGAATTGCTGGCCCTTCCAGGAGCCGGCATCCAACTTCTTGATTTCTGCCAGCGTGAAGTCGCTGGGTTTGCCGCTGACGCCAGCGGTCCGTTCCAGTGTCTGGTCGTGCAGGCATATGATCTCATTGTCGGCGGTCAGGTAAACGTCGCACTCGAAACCGAACACGCCGCGTTCTCGCGACAGCCGGAAAGCCGCCATGGTGTTCTCAGGCGCGTCTCGCGACTCACCGCGATGCGATATGAAACGCATTCCCGAAACGTTCGCCTGCAGGCTGAAACTCATGAAAACAAAAATTGCCGCCAGAGCAGCAGAGTTTTTTGACTTAACCATAGTTCTCATTAGACAAGCTTCTTAGCAGAGCTAGTTCACCGCCCTCTTTGCTCTTGTTTCAAACGCAACAGCAGCTCTGGATAATCAGTGTATATCCGCCGCACTCCCATGTCCAGAAAACGCTGAAGCCCAGCCTCGCTGTTCACGGTCCAGACGCCTGGCTCCAGCCCAGCCTTATGGATCCGCTCGACCATATCTTTGGTCAGCCCTAGATCTCTTACCACCATGCTCTCAAAGCCTGACTGTAGCGCGATCTGAATGTCCTTGGCCGTATCGATTTGGGCCGGACGGTCCCAGAACACCGGCACTTTCCGGTCCAGCGACTTGACCTGCCGCATTTTACGCAGGTTGCCGTCGTTGAACCCGATCCAGCGTTCGGCCTTCAGCCGCCGGATGATTTTGAAAGCCGCCTCCACGCACTCGTCTTTCGGCTGCAGAGAAAGCCGTGTGCGGTTCTGCCGCATCACCAGCTTGATCACATCTTCCAGCAGCGGCATACGCAGCGGAGGGCACTGCTCGACGCTCAGTTTTTTTCTTGTTCGGAACCCGGTCGCCACATCCACGGTCAGCAGTTCTGCAAAAGTTGAATTGGTGACACTGAGTTTTTTATCTCCCATCCGCGCGGTGTCCGTGTCGTGGCAGACCACCACCTGACCGTCTTTGGAGAGATAGATGTCGAGTTCGATCCAGTCCGCGCCAAGGGCGAGCGCGCTCTCGAAGGCGGGCATGGTGTTCTCCGGGAACTCGCCGGAATTGCCCCGGTGCGCCGTGACTCCGTTATCAATAAACCCTGACGAATCCTCCGCATAACCGAGACACGCCAGTGCGCAAGCCAGCCCGCAAAAAAAATACCTCATGCCGATTTTCCTTCCATCTCCATAACTTCAAGCGTTAAACCCTAAAAAAGCAGTTGAGAATTAGCCGCAAAGAACGCA
>JAQVQN010000188.1 GCA_028701555.1 Kiritimatiellia bacterium
CCGCTCGCTCCCAGATAGTTTCCGCCAAATAAAAAATCATTTCCTTGCGTCGACACGTACGAAACATACGATGCCCCCTCACGCATCACGAATTCTGGCACACCGCCAGCCTCGGGCTCGATCGTTCCCAGATACATTCTGGAAGAGTAAATACTCATCTCACCCTCGTTAACCAGCCGTCCCTGCTGAATGTGAAAATCCGTGCGCGCGGTTCCCGGCATGCGGCGCTTGAGCACCACTGTTCCGTACCCGTCCTTGTACATAGCACCCGACGGCTTAAGATCAGCGTCGACATTCAGTTCCGCACCTGTGCCCACCCGGATGCGGCGCGTATTTGCTAAATTTATCAATCGCGAACTAGGCGCGGCAGTATCGGACAGTATCGTCAGCACATTGGTGGTACCGCTGAAAGCGGGATTGTAGTAAATATCGCCGACCGTGACATCCGTCGTCAGGTCGATCGTGCCGGTCGCGGCCGAAAAGTCCGCCACATCGCCGGACCCCGGCAGGAGTCCGTCCTGCCAGTTGGCCGTGCTGGTCCAAAGCCCGCCCATGCTGCTCAGCCAGACCCGTGTCGCGCCTTGCGCGGAAAATGCCGTCACCATCAACATCACACAAACCAGACTCTTTACCATCTTACTCATCCCACACCTCCTGTTTTTTTGCCAACAACCTTCACATACATCCTCATTCATGAAGTTTCATGTATTTCATGGTTACTCAATGGCGACAGGCGACCTGCGACCAGCGGTACCAGTCCCTCGATGCGCCCTCGCATACCGCTTCGCGCAGTCTCTGCCACTCAACACCTTTTTTCATTTACACTTACATTCTACCACAGGCGTTTCAAGTAAACAGCAGTAATAAAAGAATTGTAATATCTTTGCATTTTTGAATGACGGCAGTAACACACCAGCAGGCGCGGCTTGTCCCGGCTTAGCCTTACGAAGTTGGGTGCCACCCGCGCCGCAGGCAACGGACAGCGTGGCAGACGTTAATCCAAAGATTTCGAACCATCTTTAGTCAACAGAATGATTTTGTGGTCATGCCGCTTAAGCGTGAAAACAAGCGTGTTGTCGCGCACCTCGCAAGCCTCGCCAGTCTCGAAATCGGTGGCGGTAATGCCGCCCGCCAAGCTCCGTGCAGGCGTAACGATACGCACGGATACCGAACCGCCCCCGCTCCAGTCAGTCACGACCAGCAACGAGTGCTCCTTGCCCTGATGCAAAATGCTGCTGGACGAAATCCCACTTATTTCCAGAGGATACTCAGGCTCCCAATAATTCCATGTACGGCAATTCTCAGTACCCATGCCCATGGCCCAGAGCGTTCGCATCACATTCCAGTAGCGCTCGCGTCCACCATGACGCTTACCGGTTTGTCCATCCGTTTTTAAAAAAGTGTTCTCACTATACCAAACCGGTATCAGCTCATGGGTTAACACCACTCCGTTGAACGTCCGGTCAATCCACTCCATCTCCTCTGCGGTCTTGCCATGATTGCCGATAGCAAGAACCACCGGCGCACAACCGGACTGCCGACCCAGGCACGCAGCGCGGATATGATCGCGGCTCCAGCGTTCCTGAAAATCACTATTCCCGTAATGCCACTCCCAGTCTAATGCATATTGCGCGAAGGCCATCACCGGAATCAGTGCCGTGTTGGTCATGTGCGGAGCGATCATCGGACGGCGCCCGGCCTCGGCATACATTGTTGCAGTGCGCCTGATCATCTGCCGCATGTTTCCGAGCGGCACCGCCGGCTGGATGCGCCCATCAGGCAAAACATACGCATCCGCCAACACACGGTCCGACACCGGAACCCCAAAAAAATTATCGAAATAGAGACCGTCGCTGAAATGCTCCATCTGACGCTTAAGCCACCAAAGGTTGAAATCCTGCCAACTCAGAACCGGCTCTACGTCGTAGCTGATACCGTTGCGCGAGCCCTGCGGCCACACGCGGGAGTTATAGTCAAACCGTGTCCACTCGTCTTGGAAAGTGCCGAACTCCGGTGCGCTGAAAGTGGCCGCGCGCCCCTGCACATAGGTCAGATAACGGTCCGGCTGCCGCGATCCCAGCCAGATGCCGGCCTTGACGTGTCTCAAATAGTAGTCCTCGCCTTTTTCCTGCACCGCGTCGGCAGGATACTGCGCCAGCCACTTTTCTGCGAAATCCGTATCGGCCTTGCCCGTCCGACGCGCGTCAGCGATTTTATCCCACACCGCAAGATTCCGGTTGACCGGATAAGGCTCATGCCACACGGCCCCGTAGTATGGTGAAGATGCGGCGATTGAGAAGGTGAATGCCCCGGGCGCGGACGGACCGTCGGTCCAGGTGCGCCAGTGCGCGGGCTTTGCCGGCATGGGCTTTACCGGCGTGGCCTGCATGCCGAAACGGAACGTCCTGCCGCTCTCCGCAGCGATTTCGGTCGGCAATTGGATCATGCGTACACGCAGCGTCAAGGTGCCGCCGTCGCGCTCAATCTGCTGACATGGTGTTCCTAGACGCACCACCCACTCCCTGTCGCTTTCCGCAAACCAGCACAATCCCCGCTCTTCCGCTCCCAGCCAGATATAAGGGCAGAAAGCAGATTGCAGCTCCAATTTGCGCGTCTGGCCGCTGTGCCAAACCACGCCGGTACCTGAAGGCACGTACCCCGCAAAATTGTGTCGCAGGCGCTCACCGCAGAAATGCCCCAGCGGGGCGTCTCGGTCTAACAGCGGCACCACCAGCTCCAAACGATCCACACGCCCTGTGCCGCCCACGGCCATGCGGACAGACAGCATGCCGTCATATTCCATATCCGCCTCCGCATCGGCTGTCACTCCCTCCCAGTCCCACCGTGATCGGACTTGAATATGGCTCGCTCCGCAGTCGGTAAACTCTTGGCTGACCGGCTGCGGGCGCAACAATCTGCCGTCGCGCCAAGCCTCCACGCGCACTGGGCCGGCCAAGATGTTTTTCCCCTTTGCCGAGACCTGTTCCCAAAGCCCTTGCGTGTTGACCGTATGCTCCCTAAGGACTGTGCGGATGACCGCCCCTTCCCGCCTGATCGGTTCAAATGGCTCCAATATGATATCGCTCATACCGATCCGGTTGCGCTCCCACTCGAACACGCGCCTTTCAAACTCGCGCCGCAACTCTCCCGTAAGGGTGACTGGCGCTCCTTCCAGCCGGACCGACAACCTGTACCGGCCGTCCGCCAACTCCGGAATCCCGGCGATCACCTCGCTGACCCCGTTCGTGAACGGCGGCAGCGCAATCTCATCTATCGCCTCATCGCGATCCGCGCGCGTCAGCGCAACCCGCCCGCCCTGCACCGAACCGCCCCACGGCAAGCCGCTCACGTCCACGCGCATCTTAAGTTTGCGCGTGTACGGGTAATGGGCGAAATCGAACAACACGTCTTCCCATCCTCCTGCCGCCGTCTGTGACCGGCAGAACCCGCGCGCCATTCTGATTTCCTCGGCCGACAACGCCCGGTCGAAAATCATTACCTCGTCGATCGCGGTGGCCTCTGTCCCTCCGCTTTTGCCGATGGCGAAAACTTCCGATGTCCGATCCCTGTCAGACAAAGGTGGCGACAAAGCCCTTACCCCGGCGCGACGACCATCAATATAGACCGCAAGATGATCCTCGCGCCATGTGATTACCAGCCAGTGCCACTGACCCGACCCCCAAACACCCGCCTCTTCGCCTAAATGAATGTAACATGCATCACGCCATGCGTATCCCGCCATGAAAAAAACCAGATACGGAGCCGGTTGGTATTGCCGCGCCAGTTGAATGCCCCAATAGCCCTTGTCTTCACGTCCGTATTTAAAAAAACCGTGACTCTTGTCGCCTGCGCCAACCCCTTTCCAATCCAGCGGCCGAACCCACATCGAGAGCGTGCCATGCCTTGCGTCCAGATTCCCCGCGCACGGGTAATGCACCGCCGCGCCACCGAGACCGCTGCGCAGCGCCTTGCCGCGCAATCCGTCCACTAAAACCGCACCGCTGTCACTGGCCAATGAAAACATTCTGCCGGCTGCTTTACCTTTAGCGAACCGCGCGTCAACCCCCTCTTCGAATGACGCATGAAAACACAAGGCCGACTTGATACTCCTCAACCCATGCGCATCATCTTCCGGCAGAGGCGGGTTCCAAGTGTAGGACTTTTCGAAATACACAGTTCCGCCGTCCGCCGAAGTCACCCTGATTTTTGTGAGTGTCGGCTCCGGCAAAGGCATGGGGTGAGCCAGCGTTACGACCCTCCCCGCCTCTGCCCCGGGCGACACCTCCAGCTCTTCTGCCAGCCTGGCGTGCTGGCTGCTCACCGGCATCCGCTCGATCACGCAAAGCACGGTCATCTTTTCAGGCCCGGTGTTGCGCAAGGCGACCCTGCACACAGCCTGATCATCGGCTTTCACAAACGTGTCTTCATGCGAAACCGACAGCGGTTGCGCCGCCGCTATGCCCGCTGCGGACATAGCGCAGAAAAATAAAGTCGATAAAGTCTTCACAGCGCCCTTTCTGGATAACATCGAATTGCGCGGCACAGGGGAGCTTGTTCAGCGCACAGCCGCCACCGCGCCCGTGGGCGGTTTCTCGGGCGCGTAGGCCCCGCTCAGATCCCACCGTATGTAGTCTATGGCAAAGACGCCTCCGCTGCGCGATGACCAGTCACCAACCATCAGCGGCGCGTACCCGGGCACCAGTTCAGTGTTGTGGCCGCGTCCGATGAAAACACTGTCCTTCCAGATGCAGAAAAAAGGGCTGCCGGGCTCTTTGGCGATCCGCAACGTGTGAAATGAATCCATGTTAGACCCGCCTGCATCCGTCAGTACCGGAGTGAACTTGTTGCAGTCAATCCGGTTAGTAGAAACGTAGATGTCGCCGGTGTTGTTGCCATCCACATCTCCCGCGCGCACATAGAATGCATATGTCACGCCTGCCGCGACGTTATCCACGCGATACCGTATCTCCACCGTGAACCCTTTGGCGTACGTTACGCTGTTGGTCCACTCCTGATCCTGCCGCCAGTACACCGAGCGTTCGCCGCCGCCTGTGTCAACCGTCAGCGCCCCGTCGACAATGCCGGTTGTCCATCCACTTCCTTGGGTGACCTGCGTCCACGGCGGCACAGCCTGCGGCGGTGTTTCGTTGGCTTCATACGCGAACGCGAACTGCCGCGAGTCGCGCCGCGGCATCACCGCGTTCGTCACTGACGTATCGGCGCGGAACGTGTACAGATCAGCGGCCTTGAGCATGAACTCCAGACGGATCTCCGTCCCTTTCAGCTCGTCCAGCGACCGCCCCACCCACTTGACTGGATGGC
>JAQVQN010000189.1 GCA_028701555.1 Kiritimatiellia bacterium
CCCGGCTTTTTCCGCGCAGGCATTCCAGCGGTCTGCCCCCTATCATCTGGCCATTCATATCTGCCGGTTTTTTATTATTATCCGTGTTAATTCGTGTCCATCAGTGGTTGCTGCATTGTCATGCGGGCTGCGCCCGCATGTGCCAGCATATCACACAATCAGCATGCAGTCGCCGTAGCTGAAAAAGCGGTAACGTTCGCGCACGGCCTCGCGGTATGCGGCCATGATTCGCTCGCGCCCAGCTAGGGCCGACACCATCATGATCAGCGTGGATTGCGGCAGGTGGAAGTTCGTCAGCATCGCATCCGTAGCCAGGAAGCGGTAAGGCGGATAGATGAATACCGAACTGTCGCCCTCTGCCGCCACCACCGTACCGCCATTGCCAGCGGCCACAGTCTCCAGCGTGCGCACGCTCGTGCTGCCAACCGCCACCACGCGCCCGCCGCGCTTGCGGCAGTCCGCGATGGCTGCGGCTGTCTCGGGCAGCACCTTATAGCGTTCGGCATCCATCACATGCTCTTCGACCAAATCGACCTTGACCGGTTTGAAGGTGCCGGGACCGACGTGCAGCGTGACTGTCGTGCGCCGCACGCCTTTTTTTTCCAAAGCATTAAACAGCTCTTCAGTGAAGTGCAACCCGGCCGTTGGCGCAGCCACCGCGCCGGTCTCTCTCGCGTACACAGTCTGATAGCGTTCGCGGTCAAGACGAGTCTGACGTTCTTCGCCCTGCCGCCGGATGTAGGGCGGCACCGGCGTCAGCCCGTGACTCTCCAACACTTCCATCAGTGGCGCCTGCGAACGGAATACTACCGTGCAGTTGCCCTCCGCGCCTCGTTCCGTCACCTCGGCCTCCAACAGGCCTTCCGCAAAGAGAGCGCGCTGGCCAGCGCGGACCGGCCGACCGGAACCGTAGATGCACGACCAGTGCTCCGCACCGGACCGCGCCAACGGCCGCACCAGCAGCAGCTCCAGTGCGCCGCCGGTGTCGGCCCATTGACCTAGCAAACGCGCCGGAAAAACGCGCGTATCATTCAACACCAGCAGGTCGCCGTCGTTGAGATATTCCGGAAGATCTGTAACGGCGCGGTGCTCCAGAAAACCATCCGCGCGGTGCAAAACCAGCATGCGCGAGGCGCCGCGCTCGGGCGGCGGCTCTTGAGCGATCAGCTCCGGAGGCAGCTCGTAGTCAAATTCTCTGGTCAACATAAGCTGATGCGGTCTCGGTTAAAATCCAATCAATGAACCGCTGATGGACACGGATAAACACAGATTTCAATGCACGGTCAACCGTAAAGAAACTCGCCGAAATTACGTAACCTTTGTTTTTATTCGTGTTCATTAGTGTGAATTCGTGGTTTCTCACACGCAGTGTTGTCATCCGCGTTCCTCGCATTGTCAGCGTCCGCGCCCTGGCAGGACCGTGTCGCGCGCGGTGCGCCGGGTCGCGGGGTGGTCGAGCGTGTAGTGCAGGCCGCGGCTCTCCTTGCGGCGCGCGGCGCTGCGCACAATCAGCTCCGCCGCCAAAGCCAGGTTACGCAATTCCAGCGTGTCGGGAGTCACTAGGTAATCGAAGTAGTAATCGCGAATCTCGCGGCGCAGATTGCGGATGCGGCGCAACGCCCGATCAAGCCGCTTGTCGGTGCGCACGATGCCGACATAATCCCACATGCAGGTACGGATCTCCATCCAGTTGTGCGCCACCATCACGGCCTCGTCGCTGGCTACGGCCGTGCCGTACTGCCAGTCCGGTATGCGCAGAGGGTCAGGCAGGGTCTGCGGATCGTTAACCATGCGTCCCGCCGCCTCGTAAGCGCACACCAGCGCCTCGAGCAAGGAGTTACTGGCCAGGCGGTTGGCACCGTGCAGCCGTGTGCAGGCGGCTTCTCCAACGGCGTAAAGGCCGGGCAGCGAGGTCATGCCGTCAACAGTCGCTTTTATGCCTCCGCAGCAATAGTGCGCCGAGGGCACGATCGGAATCAGGTCAGTCGCCATGTCGATGCCGAACGAACGGCACGCCTCGAAAATGTTTGGGAAGCGCTCTTGCAGATACTCGCGGGATTTGTGGCGGATGTCGAGGCAGCAGTAGGGTGCGCCCGTGCGCTTCATCTCGGAGTCGATGGCGCGTGCCACCACGTCGCGGGGCGCCAGCGCGCCGCGCGGGTCGTAGTCCTTCATGAACGGACGGCCATCGGCATCCACCAGTTCTGCACCCTCGCCGCGCACAGCCTCGCTGATCAGGAAACGCTTGGCCTGCGGATGATAGAGGCAGGTAGGATGAAACTGGATGAACTCCATGTTGGCGATATCCGCGCCCGCGCGCCAGGCCAGCGCCACGCCGTCGCCGGTAGCGATATCCGGGTTGCAGGTATACAGATAGACCTTGCCGCAGCCTCCGGTGGCCAGCACCGTGTGCGGCGAGCGCACTGCATAAATCTCACCCGCGTTCTGATCCAGCACATACGCGCCCACGCAGCGGTTTTCCCCGGCATGCCCGAGCCAGCGCGTGGTCACGAGATCGATGACCATCGTGTACTCAAGCGTGCGGATGTTGGGATGCTTATGGACCTGATCCACCAGCACCGACTCAACGCGCTGGCCAGTGATGTCGCCCGCGTGCAGGATGCGCCGCTGCGAATGGCCGCCCTCGCGCCCGAGGTCATACCCTGGCATACCGTCATCGCGCGGATTGAAGCACACGCCCAGACGCTCCAGATCGGCGATGCGTTCGGGGCCTTCTGACACGATCCTCCGCACGACACCTTCGTCGCACAAGCCCGCGCCTGCGGTCAGGGTGTCGGCCACATGCTGCTCAAAGCTATCGCCCTCGGCCATAACGCAGGCGATGCCGCCCTGGGCGCGGTTGGTGTTGCAGTCATCCAGTTTTTTCTTGGTCACCAGCATGACCCGCCCGTGAGGCGCCAGGTACAGGGCGCTCATCAAACCAGCAATGCCGCTGCCCACCACAAAAAAATCACACTCTTCTATGCGCATAGCTAAATGTCCCGTGCTGCGCCGAAAGAAGCGCAAGCCTCCTTGAAGCTTGGAATAATAGCATTCTGGCCTTCGCGCTGGAAGTTTGGAATTCGGTGGCAGCGCTTCGAGGGCGGATTCAACTAAGCTGTCTCGCGCCCGCGCAACCGGCCAGACGTCCCGAGGCGAAAGCCCAGGTCAGGTTGTAGCCGCCGCACCAGCCGTCCAGATCCACGACCTCGCCGACGCAGAACAGATTCACAACCTTCCGGCAAGCCAGCGTGGACGGCTCAAGCTCCTTGAGTGCCACGCCGCCACGGGTCACCATCGCGCGGCTCCAGCCTTCAGTTCCTGTGATGTGCAGGCGCAGATCGGAACACGCCTCAGCCAGCGCGCGCAAGGCTTGCTTGCCAGTGCGCGCTACCGCGGCATCGCCAGCGCCAGCCAGCCCGCACAGAGCGACCGCCAACGCGCGCGGCATTTCGCCCGCAAGCAGATTGTGCAAGGCACGTCCGCCTTTGCGTGCGCGCCACTCTCCGAAAAGCCGCATCCAATCCTCCCCGCTGCGGCGGGTATCCAGGCAGACGCGTACCGGCACCGAGGGTGTCAGACCCTCGCCTCCGCCGCCCGCTTCGGTGGTCTCGCGCAGCCGTGCGGCGATTTCGCCGGAGCAGTTGAGCGCGGGCGGTCCGCTCAAGCCTTTATGTGTGAACAGCAGCGGGCCGGTAAGCATTGGCCTGGAGGCACCTTTGAAATCGACACGCATGCCGCCATGCTCCAGCACGATACCCGCCAGCGTTTTGGGCCACTCTTCGCGGGTGACCAGTCCGGCCAGCGCGGGCACTGGCGGGGTCACTTCCAGACCTGCCTGACACGCCAGGCGGAATCCCGAGCCATCCGAACCCAAGTCCGGATAGCTCTGGCCGCCGGCGGCCAGGATCACGGCTTCAGGGTGCAGCAAACCTCTGTCGGTCTCGACCGCCTTAACACGCCTGCGGCACGCGGCATCGCCGGGCAGCTCTTCGGTCAGCAGCCGGACGATGCGTGTTCCGCAGCGGATCTGCGCGCCTCTGGCTCGTGCCGCGCGTTCCAATGCGTTAGCCACATCCGCCGCTTTCTGAGAGACAGGGAAGACACAGCCGTCAGGCTCTGACAGCGTCTCCACGCCAAGGTCGCTGAAGAACGCGCGAATCGCTTGTGGCGGGAACGCCAGCAAAGCCGGACGCATGAAACGCGCAGTCCGACCGAAAGCATTGATTACGCCGTCAGCGTCGATTTCATGCGTGAGATTGCAACGCCCGCCGCCGGTAGCCAGCAGCTTCCTGCCGACCTGCGGCAACCGCTCCGCCAGCACGGTGCCCGGCCCGGAAAAACAAGCGGCGGTGAGCCCGGCCGGGCCACCGCCGATAATCAGAACTCCGGTATCCATCGCGTTACCGCTGCTGTTCTTCGGCTATGAGCGTGATCATGCGGTTAAGCAGGGCGCTCATGTCGTTCTGCATCTTGAGTCCACCCTGGCACATATTGACCAGCTCGGCGCACCTGTGCATAGTGGTCATGCGCGCGCGCTCCAGTTCGGTGCGCCGCAACTTGACACTGTTCAAGGTCTCCTCCAGCTCGGCGACATGCTGTTCACTCTTCTGCAACATGCGTCGCGTCTGGAAAAGCTGGTTCAGCAACTCGCCGGTCGACAAGTCAAGATCATCGATCTTCATCCCGTCGGGAATCGGCACCTGCACGGGGCTGCCGCACTCCACGCAGGTTATCTGCAGGCCGGCGCCGCGAAAATCAATCGCCAGGTTGTGACCGCAGCTCGGGCAATCAAACACAATGTCAGTCGCCCGGATCTCGTCGTTACCCGAATCGGGCACGTTCTCTTCAGCCGCCGCGTCTTTCATGCGAGCCTCCTGGTTTATTCAGCGCCTTGACCGTCCTGCTTTTCCCGCGAGCTTGCCATTAGCGGACTTAACCGGCTTTGACAAACTTGTCCTGCTTGAGGCAGGCCGCGCAGATCCGTATGCTCTTGGTGTTGCCTGCCTCACTCTTTACGCGAATGTTTTTCAGGTTGGGCAGAAAACGCCTTTTCGTGATACCGGTCGTATGGAGGCCGATGCCTCCCTTGTATTTAGCAAGACCGTGCCTGACAATCGTGTTGCCGGCCATCGGACCTTTGCCACAAATTTCACAAACTCTGGACATACCTATTACTCCTTAAAGCGTTCGCAATAGTATCAATTACCGCGTATACGCACAAGCGGTAAAAACACCGGGTGCGGATTCAACCCACGGCGGAACCGCGCCCGGCTGCAATTAGCCGGCTACGATCGCTTCATTCGG
>JAQVQN010000190.1 GCA_028701555.1 Kiritimatiellia bacterium
AAATCGTGGCACAAGACCTCTCCAGCGTCAGTAACCAAAAACACTAGGCCGCCAGAGATGACCGGGCTCGCCACATCCGGCATGTTGCTCTCGTCAAACTCCCAAAGCTGCTGCGGTGCGCCATCCGGCGGCTGCTTAAACGCGACCATCCGGGAGTAGCAGTTGGCGGCCAGCCACACGTCGCCCTCCCATGCCAATGAAGGCGCAACTTCACCCGAAACCGCCTCCACCTCCCAAAGCTTTTTGCCGCTCGCGAGTTCCATGCCCCATGTCGAGTGGGTGGCATGCACCAATAAAATAAAGTTGTCGCAAAGCGGCATCACCAACGGCGTGCTCCAGGACATGCCCAACTCACGCGGCGTCTCCCAGAGGGTTCGTCCGTCAGATTTGTTTAGCGCCATAACTCGCGCCTGCTCGTCCTGATCCCACTGCACAATCAGCATCTCGCCGCAATATACCAGCGATGAAGCGTGCCCATATGAGTTTTTAGGACGACCGAGATAACGCTGCCAAACGATTCGGCCGGCATGATCCAATGCCGCTATATCGCCCGTACCGAAGACCGCGTAAACCATCCGTTCGTCACAGGCCGGGCTCGATGCCGCAAACCCGGTTTCCGCCATCACATCCGGCAAAGGCGCTCCCGCTTTTTCGCCGTCCGGTATGAGTGTCTTCCACAAACGCGCACCGCTTTCCGTGTCGTGCGCCATCACTGCGCGTTCGGACTTGTTGCCCGAAGTGATGAAGATTTTATGGTCCCAGACCGCAGGGGTACTAGACCCGCTTTCGTCAAGCGCCACACGCCACCGGATATTTTTGCCGGTCTCGCCGTTCCACTCTAAAGCCGCAGGTGCCCGCGCGGCGCGTCCCGACATGGTGGGCCCCAGCATAAATGGCCAGTACTCCTCTAAATCCTCAAGGCGCGTACCAAGACGGCACGGACAGATATTCTTTTCACCGGTCTTCAGGGTGCGGTTCGTCAGATCTCCGCGCAAAGCCCGGTCAGCGGACGGACCGCGCCCGCGACGAACATCTATAAAGTGCAGGACTGCCGCGCCTGCTACAAGTGCCGCGCCTGCCGACAAAACGGCATTGACCGCCCAACGGTCTGCGCGGGCCGGATCAGTCTCAGATGCCGTGCGCGGATCAGGTATCTTGAGCGTGACGCGCCAGGCCAATCCGAAACATGCCGCAGTTGCCAGCAACCCCACAGCCAGCAATGCCATGCCCTTCTGACGGAATGTCATGCCGCCTAAATAGGCCTTGCGGGCCAGCAGATCCAATTCACGCGCGAAAGCGACCACCTGCGCATCCTCTGGCGCGTCCCGGCCACGCGCAAGAGCCTGGGCCAGTATTTCAGAACGCACGGTCTCGGATGCCCCGGCACGATACCAGCCAGCCGCCAGCAAGGCCGCCACGGTCAGGCTGAAAACCAGCGCGACCAATCCCACACCGCGCGCGCACTGGCGCAATGTGCGGTATTGTTCAACCATTCCCTTGCAAACCATAACAGCACCTTCGGCAACAAAAAATTACCCTTTGGCGCCGTGCCTCCGCTGCTGCCGCGTCATGGGCATCTCAACGGCAACGCCGGCCGCCACGGCCTTTTGCGCGCTGTTGCGCCGCATCATCCACATCTGCACGATGGAAACCACTTGGCTGACGGTCCAGTACAATGACAACGCCGACGGAAAACTGTAAAACATGAACAGCATCATGATCGGCATCATAACCATCATCATCTTCTGCTGCTGGGGATCACCGGCTGAAGGCGTCAGGTAACTCTGTAAAGCCATGGTCGCCGACATCAGGACCGGCAAGATGTTCAGCGGTATCGGCAGCATCCCGGCAAAAAGATTCTCGGGCTCACTCAGGTCGGAAATCCACAGGAACGGCGCGTAGCGCAGTTCCACCGCGCTGCGCAGAACCGTGAACAATGCTATGAAAACCGGAATCTGGATCAGCATCGGCAGGCAGCTAGACATAGGATTGACCTTGTTCTCGCGATATATGGCCCAAGTCTCCTGCTGCAGCTTTTGCGGGTTGCCCTTGAACTTGACTTGCAGCTCTTTCAGCAGCGGCTGTATCTCCTGCATTTTTTTCATGCTCTTGGTGCTGTGGTGCGTCAAAGGCCAGAATATGATGCGCACCAGAAAAGTCAACAGGATGATCGCCACGCCGTAATTGGGAATCACGCGGTGGAAAAAGTTAAGCGTCGGCACCAATAGTTTGCAGAACCATGTGAAAAAACCGAACTGCATCACACCGTCCATACCGTTGCCCATGGCCTGCAGGAGCGAGAGTTTCTTTGGGCCAACATACAGCGTGTACTCGCGGCTGAAGGCTTCGCCTTGCCCTAAAACACGCCCGGGATAGAAAACTCTGGCCGAAACGTTGTTTAAAGTATAGACCGGCTTGGCAGTGTCACGCGCAACCCGCACCGTAAAACCGCTGTTGTCCTCTGACGACGAAAAACCTGTAACGAAAAACCGAGATTTAATAGCGACCCAGTTTTGCGGCTCGGCAATCGGCACAGAGATGCTTTCCGGCAGGCCCAAGGCCGACGGCTTGCCGCCGCAGCCGAAGCCTCCGCTCGCACCCGACAAGAACTGCTTCGTCACCTTCTCCTTATCCCAGTAACGCACCTTGGCCTTGTCAAAAGCAGGCAGGGAGTCTACCGAGAGCGTATCATTCTTGGACTCACCGCGCGACATCACGCCTACGGAAACGCTGTTGGTTCCCAAAGTCAGAACCTTTTCGCCCGCGTTGCGCAGAGTATCCGTAACCTTAACGCGATAATCATCCTGCATTTCAATTGTGCGTGTCACGATCAACCTGTCGTCAGTCACGCTTTTCAAGGTCACGGTTTTATTGTCAGATCCAAGCTCCGCATCATAGGCGGCATTGGGCGCTAAGCCTGCCACCCCCACCAGTTGTAAGCCAGGCGCCTCGCTGAAATCCAGTTTGACCGGAGGATTTTCCGGCCCTGCCTTTCCCGTGAACGTGTTATAGCCGCTGAGCGTGGCGCTTTTTAGTACAGCCCCGTGCGAAGAGACCTCCAGCTTCATTGCGTCGCTGGTTAGCTCCATGACCTGCTCTTCCACAGCGGGCGCGGGCGGCAGAGCATCCCCGCCAGACTGATGTTCTGCTGTAGTATCATTCACGGCTGCCTTCAGTTCAGCCGGCTGCGTCTCGGCAGTCTGCACGGCTACGTCAGCCTGCGGCTCCGCAGCGCGTTCTTTGGCCCTTTGCGCTGCCGTCTTGTTGCTGTAAAACATCCACGCCACCAGCGCGATGCCCAAAACGGCGGCCAACACTCTCTCTTGTTTATTCATGCTGCTAATCCCGAAATCCTTTAAATTTTTCCAGCGGGCTCCTGCAAGTCAACACCGGCACCCGCACATTGTTTTAGGCTACTGCCTTTAACCGGCGGCACAGGATCTGGTCCGGAAGCACCGAACGGCCGACAACGCAGTACCCGGCGCACCGCAAGCCAGCCGCCCCTGATCACGCCGTGACGCTGCAGCGCCTCGATGCAATATACCGAACATGAGGGCTCAAACCGGCAGCAATGTCCCAAATGCGGCGAAAGCACTACCTGGTACGCCCGCACGAAAAAAATCAGAACACCTTTCACCAGACCGCTGACGGCCAACAAGATCCTTTTCATCTGCGACTCCGTAATTGCCCGGACGAAGCCATGCAATCAAGACGTCAAGCCCGCGCGCCGCAAGACAACCTCAAGGTCTAAAGCCACCTCAGCGCAACTGCGCCCCCCTATGCCCTTGCGCGCCACCATGATCAGATCAGCATCAACAGACAGCAGATGCCGCTTTGCGCGGAAAGCCTCCCGCATCAAGCGCTTGGCACGGTTACGGTCAACTGCCCGGCGAAACACCCTCTTTGAAACAACAACGCCGGCCTTACGACCGGCATCCGAGTTACCAGCGAACCATATCAACAGGGTCCGACCGTAAACTTTTTTGCTCTCAGCAAAAACGCCTTTGTACTTTGAAGATTCCAGCCGGCATCCGCCAACCGTGCGAACGGGACCGCCTCCAATCTGCTCAGATCCGAACATGCCGCCCCCCGGCATCTCCGTTACACCTGCGTCAAGCGCACACGGCCTTTACGGCGACGTGCCTTGATGATCGCGCGTCCGCCTCTTGTGGCCATGCGGGCACGGAAACCGATCTTGCGCTTACGCTTGATCTTAGATGGCTGCCACGTCATTTTCATTTTTTGCTCTCCTAAATCCAACTCATTGAAAAAACAGATTTTTAAGATTATCACACCGTTTATACGCGGTCAACCCGTGCTGTGAATTATTTGAACATTTTTAAATCGAACATTTCCGGCTTGCCGTGCATTCACTGCTTCAGCAGCACCCTAAATTTAGACTTATGCTTCCTTTTTTCCTGCTTTACAGAGAGCACACTGCCCTTGGTCATGTCCGGCGGATCGCCCGCTACGGAGCACAAGCTAAAGTTGAATTGCTCCTTAAGCTATGCCCAGCCTTTTCTGCATCTGCTCCAGCGGTACGCCCTTTGTCTCAGGCACCAGCAGCAGCACCCATACCAGTTGCAGAACCATCATGAAGCAGAAGAAGGCGAATATTGTGCCCGGCACGAACGCCTCGACCATTTTCGGAAACAGCAACGTCAGCAGCGCCGCGCCCAGCCCCCACAACTTCTGGAATCGTCTGCTCAGCGCCAGAGATCACCACCGTGTCAAAGCCGAACAGAAAACCGCCCAACGACGCTATCACCGAACACAAGATCACCTTCTTGTTCATTATGTCTCCTTATGCGGGACAGGCACAGCGTATCGTCCCTGCTGCCATTGCCCATTCCCTCCAGATTTGTAATAATTCCGGTACGCACAAATGTATTGGAACCACGTTCACATGTCAAACCACCGTTCGGCACGCATTTCATAGCGATATTTTGGGGCAAGCGTTATTGACCGGCCTTCATTAACCGCTGATGCGACAACATAGACAAGCCAGCCACCCGGAGCTCTGGGCGAAAATGAGAGGATAACTGGAAGGTTTAAGTTGTTGGTAGGGACGCCTCCCCGAGGCGTCCGCGGCGGTTTCGGGGAAACCGCCCTTGAACGTCGAACGTCGAACACAGAACATCGAACGTTGAACGTTGAAGTTATAGGTAAAAGCCTGTCCGAAAAGTTATTTCAGACAGGCTCTTTTTAGTGGTCATTCACGACCCTGACTTTGGCTTAAAGAGGCTTAGGTGTACCAGAAATATATGATTTA
>JAQVQN010000191.1 GCA_028701555.1 Kiritimatiellia bacterium
TTGCGTTGGAGGCATTCTGAAATGCCTTAAGTACCGCTATCTGATACAGCAAAGGGAAAATCGGCATGAAACGCATCATACAGTGCCCGAAATGCGAAGCCAAACTCTCAGTTTTTGACATAGGCAAACCGATCAGCCAGAAATGCCCGAAATGCGGCAACTCCATCAATGTCGAATCCGAGGAGCCGACCGCTGACGAAAACAAGGAAGATAAAGCCGTTGACGCTACAGTGCTGTCAAAAGCGCCTGAAAATAGTCAGCCAAATGGAAAAACGGTTAAAGCCAAAGATGAGAAGACTTTTGAAAACAAAGATAGCGATGCTTGTGTCAGGCTTTCTGATAAACCCCAGATTAAAAAAACTCCATCGAGCCCGGTTGCCACACCGGCGTTAGACGTTTTGCCAACACCTGAACCGCCCAGAAACGGAGGTTTGTTCAAAGCCTTCGTGGTGGGGGCCTTGCTCATCATCATCGCCATGCAGATGATCACCAAGCTAAACTCTGACAAGCAGTACAAAACCCTCATCGAGCACCTGCAGTTCATCGAACGCAAGCTAGGCAACTGACAGGCTAGGACAACCGGAGTAATTTAGTATGGATAATGCAACCATCGAGAAGAAACTAAAAGAAATGATAGTCGGGAGGCTGTTCTTAAACGTAGCTCCTGATGAGATCATTACGGATGCGTCCTTGATCGACACCTACGGAATTGACTCGGTTTGCCTACTCGAACTGGTGGTAGGTCTTGAAGAAGCTTTCGGCATCATGGTCGAGGACGGTGATTTTGATCTGCGACACTTTATTTCCGTAGCGGCCTTACGGGATTTCGTTAAAGCCCGCCTATGAGACAAGGATAATCTGATATGAGTGATTTATGTCCGTGCGGCAGCGGCCTTGAGTTCGAGGCTTGCTGCGAACCTTTCCTGATGGGAAAAGCCCGTCCGCCAAACGCCAAAGCTCTGATGCGTTCACGTTACAGCGCGTACGCTATGGGCGCGGTGGACTATCTCTTCAAAACTTCCGGGCCAAAAGTCCGAAAGGAATTTGATGCCGAAAACACCAAAAAATGGTCGGAATCCGCCGAGTGGACCGGTATCGAGATCCTTGATGAACAAGGCGGCAGCGAGACGGATGATTTAGCCGTGCTCGAATTTATCGCCCACTACTCTGTTAACGGCACTGCGTTCGACCACCATGAGAGCGCGTCATTCGCCAAAAAGAACGGCGAGTGGATTTTCATGGACGGCAAAATCTATGGCCCTGATCCGGTTCGACGTGAGCACCCGAAGGTCGGAAGGAACGATCCCTGCCCGTGCGGCAGCGGTAAGAAACACAAGAAATGCTGCTACACCACAGCGCGATGAATATCAAGGCAGTAATCTTCGATCTGGACGGCACTCTGGTGGACACTGAAATGCTGTGGGCGGATGCCATTGCCGCTTATCTAGGCGATCTGCAGTGCTACTGTCCGCATGACTCTCTCCTAACCGTCGTCTTCGGCCATTCGTGGACAGACATTTACTTGTCGCTGACAAAACGTTTTCCAACGTTGTCTGAAATTCCGATGCACACGATGGCCGAACGGCTGCGAGATTATTATCTCCGCCTGCGGCAAAGCAGCGAGAATGTGATTATCGATTCATCAGTGGATCTGCTTAAAAAACTCGCGCACGACTATCCCGTAATAATTGTATCCGGCTCGCCGCGTAAAGATGTCCAGTCGTCAGTCAAGCTGATTGGTTCAGAGGGTTTGGTCAAGTTTGTTCTAGGCGCAGAGGATTATGCCCCAGGCAAACCATCTCCGGCCGGTTTTCTGGCAGGCGCGGAAAAGCTGGGGGGCAGTCCGGCAGAATGCCTGGTTTTCGAGGATTCACAGGCCGGAGTGCAAGCCGCCAAAGCCGCAGGCATGTTATGCGTGGCGCTGTCACGCCCGCACACCCACCCGCAAGACCTATCTGCCGCCGATCTAGTGCTATCCGATCTTGCGGACTTCTCCATGGAAACATTGCGGTCATCCGTCTGCACTGACTGAGCAAACTCATTCCTAGGCACAGGAAATGGCCTGTTCTAGCGCGTGGCTCGCAGCAAAGCGCGGCCACCTTGTTTACCAGCCGCAATACAAAACAAAACTCCTGCGCGGCAACACTTTCCTGTATTAGCTTATTGCTGTTGGGTTCTTACAATGTAAGTGTTAAAATTATCAGTCAAAGACATGATGACTGGAATTGATGTTTTAAAGCGGCAGGGGTTCGGCCTTTTGCGGGGCAAACGGGTCGGTCTGCTAAGCCACCAAGCCGCGCTGACCGCGGACGGCTCGACCTCGGCGCAACTGCTGAGACGAGCGCTGGGCAAACGCCTGGTAGCGCTGTATGGACCCGAACACGGTTTCTTCGGACAGGCCGGCGCGGGCGACCGTGTCGCGACGCGCCGCCACCCCGACTGGCATATCCCCGTGCACTCGCTCTACGGACGCCACCGCACCCCCGAACCGCGCATGCTCAAAGGTGTCGATGTGGTGGTTTGCGACCTCCAGGATCTGGGTGTGCGCTGCTACACCTACTTGGCCACGCTGCACGAAATGCTGAAAGTCTGTGCCGCCAACAGCGTGGAAGTGGTGGTGGCCGACCGCCCCATCCCCTTGCCACAGACGGTCGACGGCCCGCTGACCGTTCCGTCCTTCACGTCCTTTGTGGCTCCCTGTGCATTGCCGATGGTTTACGGCATGACACCAGCCGAAAGCGCGCGCTGGCTGTGTGCGACCTCCGGGTTGAACCTGAGATTAACAACCGTACCAATGACAGGATGGAACCGTTCTGAAGCAGCCTGGGACGGTCAACGCCCTTCCTTCATGCCGCCCTCCCCCGGCATCCGCACTTGGGAGAGCGCCATGAGTTATGCTGCCACGGTTTTTTGCGAGGCACTGCCCGGCATCGACTGCGGCCGCGGCACCAACATGGCTTTTCGCGTGTTGGGAGCACCCTGGTTACGAGCCGAAAACTTCTGCGCGTTGCCTGTGATCCGCCATCTCAAGGGTGTCACGCTGCATCCCTGCAATTACGTGGCGGCCGTAGGGCCGTATGCCGGCCGCGAGATCAACGCCGTGCGCCTGACAGTCACCGACCACACGCGGTTCAGGCCGATCGAAACCTCAGCCGTATTATTACGCGCTTTAGCGGACACATACGGCCAGACGCGCGTTTGGCGGCACAAAGGCGTTCGCAAGGAATGGTTCGACAAGCTTTACGGCACAGACCGCATGCGCCAGTGGCTGCTCGACGGCAAACCGCTGAGCCCTCTCTTCCACGCGTGGAAACAGGAAGGCCGCGAGTTCAGACAAGCGCGGAAATCCGCCCTGCTGTATGACTGACTCTTCACTCCTCACTCTAAACTCTTCCCTCCCACTATGCACATCCTACAGATTCTTCCAGCTCTTGATGAAGGCGGCGTGGAACGCGGCACCGTTGAACTAAGCCGAGAGTTCGTGCGTCGCAGCCACACCAGCACCGTGATCTCCAGCGGCGGCAGACTGGCGGCACAGATTGAACGCGACGGCGCACGGCACGTGACGCTAGACGTAAGATCAAAAAACCCATTGACCGCTTTATACAGAGCCACGCAGTTGCGCCAAGCACTCACCGCACTCAAGCCTGACATTGTACACTTCCGCAGTCGGGTTCCCGGCTGGCTTTTTATCATTGCAAACCGATCACTGCGCCTGCCTTTTGTCTCGACAGTCCACGGGTTCAACAGCGTCAGCGCTTACAGCAAAGTCATGACGCGCGGCAGGCTGGTAATCTGTCCCAGCAACGCTGTGGCAGATCATATACGCCGTCATTACGCCACACCGCCTGAAAAGATACGCATCATCCACCGCGGGCTCGACAGCTCGCTTTTTGACCCTTCTCGGCT
The DNA here is from genome assembly GCA_028701555.1 of Kiritimatiellia bacterium. Taxonomy (GTDB): domain Bacteria; phylum Verrucomicrobiota; class Kiritimatiellia; order RFP12; family UBA1067; genus JAQVQN01. The sequence goes on from JAQVQN010000191.1 coordinate 3,910, forward strand.
CGACACGGAGTTTATGGCGAATTTCCGCCGGCAGCACAACCTCGACAACCGTTTCGTCGTGCTGGGTGTCGGACGTGTTACCAATCTGAAGGGATATGACGTGCTGCTGCGGGCAACCGCCCTGGCTCGCGCGCATGTGCCCGCCGTCAAGACCGTGATCGTTGGCGGCATTGATCCTTCACGCACCGCATACAGCGCGGAACTGCATCGGCTGGTGCTGGAATTGGGATTAGAAGAGCATGTGGTTTTTGTCGGCAGCCAGAGCCGCCTGGCCGAAATCTACGCCTGTGGCGATGTGCTGGTTTCCGCCAACAAGGAAAAGCCCGAAGCTTTCGGACGTTCAATGGTCGAAGCGCTGGCAATGGGTTGCCCGGTCATCGCCACCCGTTTCGGCGGGGCACTGGACATCGTGCGCGACGGGATCAACGGCTGGCTGGTCGATCCCGGCGATGCCCAACAGCTCGCCGAGCGCCTGGCACAAATTCCGTCAGCCGCTTTTTCAGGACTGCGCGAGAACGCCTTGCGGCGTTTCTCGCTTGAGCATATGGTGGAACAAACCCTCGCTGTATACGCCGAGGCCCTCTTGGAAGCAGGCCGAGCTACTGCACCCACACATGCCTGATGCGCGGACCGTCGAACTCGCAGAGGTAGATGCCCTGCCACATGCCCAACTGCAGGTTGCCGTACGCCACGATCACCGAGACCGAAGAGCCGAGCAATGCGGCTTTTACATGAGCCGCGCTGTTACCGCTGACGTGCTTATAAGCCGGGTTCTTCCACGGAACCATTGTGTCAAGCTGCCCGAGGATGTCGTTGACCACATTCGGGTCCTCGTTCTCATTAATAGTCACGGCGCAGGTTGTGTGCGGCACGAAGACCGTCACCGCGCCGTCGGTAATACCTAGATCATGCACGGCCTGCTGTACCCTGTCCGTGATGTTAACGAACTGGCCGTGAGCGGTTGTTTGCACATCGATGTTTTTCACGGTGCGCTCCTTTCCCCAAATTCAGGCGAGAATACGATTCCCGCCAATCTTGACTGGATTCTTCACCCGCATATCCATCCGCACAAGCTACCAGCCCGTGCGATGCTTGATGCCTTGAAAACATCAAGCGGTTAAGTACACTTCTGAAAGTTCAACACATTGAAAGATACATAGCATTTTACCCACGCTGCTACAGTTAAAAGGGTAAGCTAATCTGCGCATGTCGGCAAGCAAAAAAGCAGCAATTCTAATTTTGGCTTCATGGCATAGTTGATTTTCGGTTCGATTGTTGTTGAGGCGCATGGTTCCGGCATGGCGAGATCGCTGGCATCGCTCGCGGTTCTCGCGGCAAGGCCGCCGGGGCC
>JAQVQN010000192.1 GCA_028701555.1 Kiritimatiellia bacterium
CCGGGGGCAGATCATGGTCGCCGTTTGCGCGGCGGCGGGATTGATGTGCGGCGTTATGGCCGCCACATGGTTGAGCGCGATCGACGCGCTGGCCGGACGCACGGCGCACTCGGCGTGTGCCTGGAGGGTCATGCTTCTGGTCGGCATTACGGCCGGCGCGGGTTTAGCACTGGCGGTCTGGCGCCGCAGGCAGGCGGCAGGGCCGGCGCTGGGCTTGCTCTTTTTGCTGATGGGGTTCGCGTCGGCGGCGCATCTGGGGCTTTCGTCCGGCGTGGCCGGAGGCTGGACCCGCATGCTGGGCGACCTCACCCGCGCGTTCCCGCATTACCTTTTGGCGCTGGCCAAGACCGCCGCCTTTTTTTGCCTGCCGCACGCTTTTCTGGCGGGGGCCGCGGCGTACGCCGCCATGCCCGGGGCGGTCAAGCGCCGGCCTGCGGCGTGGGGTCAGGTGCTGACGCTGTTTTTTCTGCTGGCGGTGGCGCCCGCCGCGTTCGGGTACGGCATTGCCCGCGGATTTCTGATCCCGGCGGTCGGGGCCGAAGGTGTGTTCCGGCTGGCCGCATGGTGGTTCGGCGTGCTGGCGGCTTTGTCCATAGCCAAGGCTGGCTGGGCCGCGCTGGCGGTGGCGCCGTTGGTGGCGGTAGTACTGTTTGTCAGTCGCCCGGATCAGAAGAGGCATCTGTTGCACGAGAATGTTTTCGCGCGGCTGGTGTGCCGCGACAGCGGTTTCGCCTGCGGCGAGCCGGTTTTCGCGCGCCGCTCGCGCCACCACGGGTTCGCGGTCTATGACGACCGCGACTATGATTTCGTGTTCACGCTGGACGGCCGCCCTTTGATTTTCGGCAATCGTTTCCACGCCGGGCGGGTTCTGTCCGGATACATACCGCTGCTGTTGTGTCCCGAGGCCGGCAGCGCGGCGTACTGCGGGCCGCAGGCGGGGCTGTACCTGCCTTTCGCCTGGCGAGCCGGAGTCGGCAGCGTGGCTTGCGCGGGCGCCGACCGGCAGGTGGTCAAGGCGATGTTGGAAGCGGAGCAACAAATCGGCAGCGGCACGAAAGCGGAATCCGGCTTAAAATGGCAACGCGCCCGGCTGGATGCCAAGGGCAAGTATGACCTGATTGTTCTTGCGAACGAGCCGGCTTGGATGCGCGGCACACGGCGCGCCTATGGCCGCTCTCTTTTTAAAAAGTGCCGTTCGGCCTCTCGTCCGGGCGGCATAACCGCTTTGCATGTTGACACGCGCTTGCTTTCTGAAAAACGGTTCGCGGCGGTCGCCGAGGATTTCGCGGGCGTGTTCCCGCATGTGCAGGTCTGGAGCGCGGGCACGCGTGACTGGCTGCTGATCGGCAGCGGTCAGCCGATCAGGGTGGCGGCCGGCAAGGCTCTGGAGGTTTTCGAGCGTAAGGCAGTGATACGCGATTGCGCGCGGGCGGAAGTGACGGCACTGCCGGATGTGCTGGCCGGTTTTGTGTGCGGCGGTGAGGGTCTGAAAAGCTGGCTGGACGGGGCCGGCAGGATTTCGCACCGCGGCCACGCCTGGCAAGCCCCGCGCGCGGCGTTCGGAAGCGAACGCTCTGCCGCTGATCCGGATTTTATGAACGGCGCGCGCGCGCCTGATTTCCGGTGGCTGGTTCCTGACGGCATGGACGAGGATGTCTACGTGGCGCTCCGCGCCAAGTCCGAAGAGCTTGTCCGCGCCAGGGGAAAGGCGGCTGCGGCGCTGGCTCTGCTGTCCGGTGGCGCTTCAGGCGAGGGGATGTCCGCCGTGCGGGAGGCGGCCGCGGCCAGTCCGCGCGATGTGCTGCTGACGCGTCTTGCCGAGACGATGGAGCTGGAGGGGCGGCGCAGGATCGTCATCGGCGAGTTCAACGGGGCTTTGCGCTGTTACGAGAATCTGCTCTCTTTCACGCCCGGGACGGCGCGCTCGCATTACGGCATGGGGTACTGCCTGCGTGCGCGTGGCGAGAATGATGCCGCTTACCTGCATTTCGCCCGTGCGGTGGCATTCGCGCCGGAGCAGACTGGATACCGGATGGAACTGGCGCAGGTGGCTGTGACTGTCGGCAAATATCGTGAGGCTGACCGTCAGTACCGTGAAATCCTAGTGCGCGACCCTGATAACGCCGAGACGATGTTTCTGGCCGCCAAAACGCTGATGGCCAAAGAACGCGAGGACAAAGAGATTCCGGCGGCTTTGAAGCTGGCTGAGCGGGCCTGCGAAATCACAGGCTGGGAAAACAGCGAGTTTGCCTATGGACTGGCTGACATGTATATAGATGCCGGTCGTGTGATGGAGGGCGTGGGGCTGAAGCGGCTTTTGAAAGAGGGCGGCAAGCCCGCCGCACGGGGTTCCGGGCAAAAACAGGGGTGGTAACTGGAACGCTCAACGCTCAACGTTCAAGTTATAGACGAGCCAACCACCCGGGTGGTGCTCAGGTGTCCTGCGCGCGCCGGCTGCGGAAAAAACCTTGCAGCATCGCGCGGCATTCTTGTTCCAGCACGTCGCGGATGATCTGCGGGCGATGGTTAAGGCCTTGGTGGTCAAGTATGGAAAAGACTGTGTGCCCGCCGCGCTTGGGGTCTGAAACGCCCCAAACTACAAAAGGCACACGCGCCAGCACGATGGCGCCGGCGCACATGGGGCAGGGCTCTTTGGTGACGTACATGACAGTGTCCGTAAGACGCCAGTCGCCGAGCGCGGCAGACGCCTGGGTGAGCGCGATCATTTCCGCGTGGGCCGTGGCGTCCTTCAGGGTTTCGGTCTGGTTGTGGGCGCGCGCCAGCACCTTCACAGCGGCCAGCGGGCGGTCCGCGCTTTCCGGACGCTTGATGATGACGCAGCCGGTCGGCACTTCGCCGACTTCGGCGGCCGCCCCGGCCTGGCGCAGGGCCAGACGCATGCAATGGGCGTGGAATTCCGGTGTCAGGGTCATGGCTTGTCTATAACTTGAGCGTTGAACGTTGAAAGTTGAGCGTTGAGCGTTCAAGCTGCCAATTTGTTTTTTGCCCGCCACCGGCGGGCTTGCCTTTTAAAAATGAAAGCGCGGGGTCCGTCAGGGCTCCCGCGCTCGTTATGCGTCGAAGATTTGTCCGGAAGCAGCCTACAGTTGCATTTCCTTGAACACGGTCTCGATCTTGGCGCCGGCCTTGAGGCCTTCGATATACTGCATGACCGCCTCGCGGGACTTCTGCTGCTTAAGCTGTTCCTCCACCTGCGCGGCGGCGGGGATGGCCTGCGGGGTCTGCGGCTGCTCGGTCTTGATCAGGATGTGCGAGGCTTTGACGGTCTCCGGCTTGGCGGGCTCGTCCCCTTGTGCCTCTCGGGCCGGCGTCTTGGCCGTGACCTTGATCAGGTGGTAGCCGAAGCGGGTTTCGACGATATCGCCGACCTTGCCGATCTCCTGCGAGAAGGCCGCATCCTCGAAGGGCTTGACCATCTGGCCGCGGGTAAACTCGCCCAGATCGCCGCCTTTTTTGCCGCTGGGGCAATCAGAGTTATTCGCAGCCAGTTCCGCGAAGTCAGCTTTGTTGTCCAACTGTTTTTTGAGATCGGCGATTTTGGCCTTCTTTTCCGCGTTAGCGGTTTCCAGACCGGCGTTCTTAGCGGTGATCTCGGCGTTCTGCTTCTCGATCTCGGCGATCTTACTCTTGACCTCTTCCGGGTCAATGGCGATTTTGTCGATGACCGTCTGTTTTATCAGCTTGTCGATGATCAGGCCTTCCTCGATTTCGGCGCGTGCGGCCTCTTCGCCTATCGGGGAATCCTTCAGGTAATCCTCCAGGGTCTTGTTCTGAGGTTTGAGGGCCTCGGTGATCTTATCCATCTGCTCCTTGCGGTCTTCATCGGTAGCGGTCACGGACTGTTTCTGCGCCTCCCCGAGCAGCAGGGTCTTCATGATGAAGCTGTATGTGACGCGCTGCTCTAACTGAGCCCGGGCGTCTTCCTGCTGTTCGGGCGGGACGTTCTGGGCCTTGATCAGGGCATTGACAATTTTTTCCATGTCTTTGCGGAGAAAGGTTTTGTCGTTGACCGAGGCGACGACCTCGTTGGGGTCTTTCGGCTCGGCAGTGACCTTGACGGTCTCGTCGGCGGCTTTCGACGGCACGTCCTGATTCCGGGCATCCTTGTTGCAGCCTGCGGAAATGATGCCCAATGATGCTATTGCCATGCAGATAAGGGGTGCACACTTCATGGTGAACTTGTCTCCAATGGCACGGTTTCCCGCGCCGGGTTTTTATCTAACAACTCGAAGGCTACTCGCCGGACAGCCGACGGGACTTCGAGGTGAAAAGTAATAAACATACCAAGAAATCGGGATAAGCCAAGAAGAAGATGGGGGGGATGGTGATTTTTGTCGGTTCCCGAGTGCGGGGAAATGACGCCGTCAGCGGTGTCGGGAAGCCTGTCGAGCATGTTCAGGAAGAGCTGTCGGACATCACGGTGCAGGGCAACGGCGCTCTCGCCGGAGGAGGCGCCCGCAAGGTGCGGGCAGGCAAAGCGGCCGGATGGCAGAGAGAAGCGCAGCCATTGGCGGTCTGGGGTGTGGCAGTGAGGGCACAAGTCCAGATTGGGAGACAGGCCGAGCTTGGCCAGCAAGTTGACCTCGTAGCGGAGGATCAGCGCTTTCAGGTCGTGGAGCGGCACGCGGGGCAGGGTGTCGAGTGTGCGGTTCAGCAAGTTGTAGACGGCGGCGGCCTCCTGATGGCTGACGGTCACGCGCGCAGTCAGGTCGGCCAGGTACGCGGCGGCGGCGGCGGAGCGCCAGCAGCGGCGCAGAGACTCGCGCAGCGCGCTGGGGGAGCACTCGCGGATCGCATGGACGCCATCGCGTTCCCGTCGGTAGAAGAGCAGGTCGCAGGTGTAGAAAAGATCGTATTGACCCAAAAAAGCGCTCTTGGGTCGGCAGGCGCCTTTTATGGCGGTCACTATCCGTCCGTACTCGGGTGTCAGCCACGTGACCATGTGCGAGGTTTGAGACCAGGGACGGATCTGTAGCGCGGTCGCCTCTGTGTGAATGATCATGGCGTTTGCGTGTCGGCTGGCGGCTCGGTATCGTCGGTTCTGTGCTTCATGATCAGCGAGTCTATGATTTGAAGCATCGAGTTGCTGTTGCCGGTGGCAGTTTTTTCCGGAAGGATGGCGCCGGCCGAGATGATCAGGTTGATGGCGTCCGAGATGTCCATGTCCAAGGGGATCGTGTCCCGTTTGGGCACGATTATGAAAAAACCCGAGGTGGGGTTGGGGGTGGTTGCGACAA
>JAQVQN010000193.1 GCA_028701555.1 Kiritimatiellia bacterium
GCGGTTGACGCGCTATCAGAAAAAGAAGCGTGACGCCACGGTGAAACAGTGCGGTGCGGTATGGGGGCGAGCAGCGATTGAATATTGGCCGTGTGTCGGCTACTTGATTTCAATCAGCGTTTTTTTAAGGCAGGAGGGGTTATAGTCCCTATTAAGGGGGTAAGGTGCGGTTGCAACAAAGACAAAGCGTATCCGCACTCACCCACGGCAAATCTTTGCATCAAATCGCAGATGCTCACCCGGTCACTAATCGATTACCACTGTTAGTAATGATCGGATTGAGGCGGCGGGCTGACCTGTGATAACCTGTGAGTGTCAGTTTGGGAGCAAATGATGCAGAGGAAAGCTTTCAAGATGCGGCTGAAGCCCGGTCAGGTCGCTGAATACAAACGGCGGCACGACGAGATCTGGCCGGAGCTGGCGCATGCGTTGCGCGAAGCGGGAGTTTCAGACTACTCGATCTTTCTCGATGAGGAGACACTGACGCTTTTCGCGATTCAGAAACTGGCGCAGGATCATACCGCCGACGAATTGCCCGCGAAGGCTATTATGCGGAAATGGTGGGATCATATGGCACCGCTGATGGAGGTCAACGCCGACAACTCGCCGGTCTGCGTGGCGCTGCCCGAGGTTTTCCATCTCGCTTGATTGTGGTAAGGCAGGCGGTCGGGGAGCGGGAATGAACGAAGGGGAAACGTGAACGCGGAACGTCGAACGTCGAACATCGAACGTTGAAGTTATAGGTAAGCCCGCCGCCCGGGGTTCTGGGCAAAAAAATGAGAGGGCAACTGAAAGGTTTAAGGTGTTGGTAGGGACGCATCCCCGAGGCGTCCGCGGCGGTTTCGGGGAAACCGCCCTACCTTTTCAACACGGCTTTGGTGTGACAAAATGTCCAAGTTATAGGTAAGGGGATAATGGGATGAGAATGGCAAAGAGTGTCTTGGGATACACGCTGGCGGGGCTGCTGGCAATGATGGCTGGTTTGACGGTGCTGGCCGCGCCGCAGGTGAAGGATGTGCGCATGGTGCAGCGCAAGGACTCTTACACGGTGGACATCTACTACAAGCTCACGGGCGGCAGCGCCTACATCACGCTTGCGATCGAGACCAACGCGGCAACGGCACCGACCTGGGCCGGCGTGAAAATACCTGACCGCCATGTCTCCTGCCTGACCGGTGACGTTTCGCGCCTGATCGCACCGGATGAGGTGAACGAGAAGCATATCGTCTGGAACGCGGGCGAGAACTGGCCGGGACAGAGTGTGGTTGCGGCGCGCCCGAAAATCTCGGCCTGGGCCCCGGAGAATCCGCCGCTGTATGCGGTGCTTGATCTCGGTGGTGCTTTCTGGACCAACAAGCTGGAACTGCTGGCCTACACGAGTGCCGAAGCCTTGCCGCACGGCGGTCTGTCGAACGATGTCTACCGTGCCAACCTGCTGGTCATGCGCCGCATTCCGGCCGGCACGTTCTGGATGGGGTCGCACACGGGCGTCGACGCATGGGCGCAACCCAACGAGAACTGGCACGAGGTGACCCTGACCAACGACTTCTATATCGGCGTGTTCGAGGTCACGCAGGCCCAGTGGCACAGGGTGATGAACAGCTATCCGTCCGGCAACGCCAATTCGTCTGGAACTTATGACCAGTTGCTGCGTCCGGTCGAAAACGTCACGTATGGTCAGATCAGGGGCGGCGACTGGCCGTCTTCAGAGACCGCGTCGGCGGATTCATTCATCGGTGCGCTGCGGCGCAAGACCGGCATACGCTTCGACCTGCCGACCGAGGCGCAGTGGGAGTACGCCTGCCGCGCTGGCACGCAGACCGCGCTCTACAACGGTTTGCCGCTGACCACCACCTCGGCGCTCTGCCCCAACCGTGACCCGCTAGCTTGGGACAATTTCAACTCCGGCACGGCGCCCGGGGTGAATCGCCGCCATCACCGCGTGGGCGAGAAACAGCCCAACGCCTGGGGGCTCTACGATATGCTGGGCAACGTGAACGAGATGGTGCGCGACTGGTACACGGCAAATCTCGGGACTGCGGCTGTTGTTGAGCCTGCGGGACCGGCCACAGGCAACGCGCGTGTACGTAAGAGCGGCGCGTACGACGGGATGCGCGACCCGCGCGCGGCCTACCGCACGGAGGCGCCGCAACTGCCGTCGGTCGGGTTCCGGCTGGCTGTGGCCGCTCCTTTTAGGGATGTGCCGAACACGCTGTCCGCCAGCGATTTCAGTTTTGACGGGCCGCTGGGGTCGCGCGGGGCGACGGTCGAGAAACTGGGCCATGACCATTTCCGGGTTAACCTGACAACCGCACCGGGTAGCAGCGACTGGAGCAACATGTGCCAGTTCATGATCACCAACAACGCGGTCGGGGCCGCGCCGATGGTTGAGTTCGCGGATTACACGGTCTGGGCCACCAGCGGCGGCAACGAGAAGTCAGGCATGCGGCGTTTCGGGAGCTGGTCATACGACATGCAGGAGTGGCATCCGTTGCTGCCTGTGAACGTCAACAACAAGGCCACTTTGGTTTTCCCGGCTTTCACCCAGAACACGGTATACTTCGGCGGCGAGGTGCCGATGGCTTACGAGACCATGCTGGAGCTGATCGACGGCTGGCAGGCGCATCCGGACGTGACAGTCACGAATATCGGAACATCGGTCGAAGGACGCGCGATTTACCGCGTGACCGTGACCGCCGCCGAAAGCCCTTACACGCTCGCGCAGCGCTGGGGTCACCACTTCGTGAACCAGCACTGCTACGAGTATAACGCCCAGTGGCGAATTGCCAGCATGCTGGACTGGTTCTTGAGCGAGGCGGCCGCGTCGTACCGCCAGAAACATGTCGGACACTTTGTCCTCCAGATGAACGTCGACGGCGCGCACAACGGTTTCGGGCGGGTCAACTGCGAAGGCATTGACATGAACCGCTCCTACTCCACTAACGGATGGGCGGACAACCTCACGACCGAGTCGCGCGCGGTGCAGAAGGATCTGGAACAACTGGCGGCTTCGGCCACGGGCATTGTAACGACCTGGTCCATGCACACCTGGGAGGGCAGGCAGACCGAGAGCATGGTGCGGCCCGGGCCTGAGATGGGCACCACGCAGGGTCCGTGGACCGAGTTTCGCGACATCCTGCAAGGCAATGACCCGAACAACCTCTTCAAGGTGCTGTATAATGTGACCTCGCCGCTGACGCCGGCGACCTGGACCAGCGGCACGCACGGGCAGTTCGGCAACACCGCCTTCTGCATCGAGGGCGCGGGCAATCTCTACAGCCACGCTGAAGTGTTGGAGACCGGTCGCGTGCTGATGCAGAGCCTGATGGAGTACTACAAGGGCGTGAAGCCTTGAGAGCTGCGGGCTTTAGCGCAACTTCTCCAATGCCGCTTCGGGGGTGGTGTAGGGTCGGCCTTGCGCCTCGGCGGCAGGCAGGAAGGTCAGATAGCCTTTGGCGAAGCTCATGCCCCTGCAAACAGTTAGCGGCCTCACTTAATTTTTGGGTCAAAGAAGATTCTCATAGACAAAAAAAAACACATGTATTAACATTATACTAAGTTTGTGGAAGGTTGTTATTCCAAGGAGTGTAACTATGAGCATGACTAAAAAGCTGGCGGCGCTGGGCGCCGCTGTCTTGATCGGAACGGGAGCGGCCTTGGCGGCACCGGCGGTCAGCGATGTGCGCCTGGCGCCCAGAGCCGACTCGCGGACAGTGGACATCTACTATAAGCTCACCGGTGACAACGCGTACATCACGCTGGCGATAGAGACCAACGCGCTGGCGTCGCCGGAGTGGCAGGGGGTCAAGATTGCGGACGGGCTGGTGACCCGTCTGGGCGGTGACGTGGCGCGGCTGATCCCTGCGGACGCGGACAACGACAAGCACATCGTGTGGAACGCGGGCGAAGACTGGCCGGACGTTGAGATCGGCGAGGCGCGCGCGGTGGTCACAGCCTGGGCCACCAACTATCCGCCGCCTTATCTGGTCTTCGATCTCGGCGGCGAGCATGGCGGCGGCGACTATTTCACGCTGCACAAGATCAGCGCCATGGGATACCCCAGCGCCGAGGCTCTGCCGCACGGCGGGCTGACCAACGACATCTATCGCACCTGCCTGCTGGTGATGCGGCGTATACCGGCGGGAGCGTTCATGATGGGGTCGCCCTACGGGGAACTGGGACGCAACAACAACGAGCACCTTCATCTGGTGACCATCTCGCACGCCTTTTACATCGGGGTGTTCGAATTCACCAAGGGACAGTGGCGACGCATCAAATATGCCACTCCCACATCTATCCCTCACAATCCGGCAGAGTCCGAGAGTTTCGTCAACCTGCGGGGAGGAACCTGGCCGGCCGAGGACGACGTGATCTCCCCTTCGTCCTTAATCGGAACCTTGCGAGGTCGCTGCAACCCGTTTTTCGAGTTCGATCTGCCGACCGAGGCTGAGTGGGAGTACGCCTGCCGGGCTGGTACGCAGACCTCGCTCCACAATGGAAAGAATTTGACCTCGACGGACGTCGCCTGTCCCAACCGGGCGGAGATCGCCTGGGACTTTTTCGAATCCGGCAACACCGGCCACCGCCGCGTCGGCGAGAAAATGCCCAACGCCTGGGGACTCTACGACATGATCGGCAATGTGTACGAGGGTACCCGCGACTGGTTGTCCGACGGGTTGGGCAGTGCCAGCGCGGTTGATCCGGTCGGTCCTGCGACCGTAGATACGCGCGTCAAGAAGGGCGGCGCTTTCAACGGTAGGCTGGATCCGCGCGCCGGATATCGCGGCGAGTATTTGCAGGAAGGCGCGACCGGCTTCCGCTTGGCGATACGTCCGTTGACAGGTGTACCGGTGCCTCCGCAGCAGTGAACCTTTATCCAAGAAAGGAAATCAAAATGATAACGAGAAACAGGCTTACGTTACTTTGGGCGGCAGCGGTATTGGCGGCAGGCATGGCAGCCGCGCGGCCGCAGGTCAGCGACGTGCGCATGGTGGCGCAGCAAAACTCACGCAAAGTGGATGTCTATTACCGGCTCACCGGCGGTGACGCCTATGTGACGCTTGGTATCGAGACCAACGCGGCCACAGCGCCAGCTTGGTCCGGCGTGCGCATACCTGACCGTCATGTGGCAAGCCTCAGCGGCGACGTGTCGGGGCTTGTGACGGCTGACGCCAATAATGACAAACACATCGTCTGGGACGCGCGCGCCGACTGGCCGGACCAGAAGATCGATGAGGCGCGCGCGGTGGTGGAGGTG
>JAQVQN010000194.1 GCA_028701555.1 Kiritimatiellia bacterium
CCCCAGCCGTTAACATCAAAATCGCTATCACCTTTTTCATGCCCGCCTCCTTTGCTGTCCTGTTTCACGAAGTTTCATGCGTTTCATTTTAAAAACCTCCGCACTCTCCTTGCCCATGATCGAAACGTGCCGATCATTGCTCGGTTTAAAGTCCGCGCATGCAACATCTCCTTAATCGATTTAGCAATACGGTAACATATTATGAAGAAGTTGGCGTTCAAGATTTCACTATCGTAAAATCTTGACCATCAATCTCCCAGATGGCGGCCAACGTGTTGCAAAAAGGCGATAAAACGTCGAGACAGGGAGCATCCCGGTTTCACTGGCTGGGCTCAGGTTTCGGCAAGCCACACTATGGGAGTCGAGCTCGCGCAAAAAAAAGAGGCGTACGCCGTAGCGTACGCCTCTTATTCTTATTAGCGTCTATGCGCCTCTTACATGTCCATGCCGCCCATGCCCGGATGCCCGCCAGCCGGAGCTTCCTTCTTCTCGGGAATCTCCGTGATCATGCACTCGGTTATGAGCAGCAGGCCTGAAATCGAGGCCGCGTTCTGCAGGGCACTGCGCGTGACCTTGGCCGGATCAAGCACACCGTCCTTGACCAGATCGGTGTACGCGCCGGTCGCCACGTTGTAGCCGTATGAACCCTTGCCGTTCTTGACGTTCTCGACGATCAGCGCGGCCTCAAGACCGGCGTTCTCAACGAGTTGGCGCAAAGGAGCCTCGAGACTCTTACGGATGATCGCAACGCCGACTTTCTCGTCGCCGCAAACTTCCATGTTGTCCAGAGCCTTCTGGCAGCGGATCAGCGCCACGCCGCCGCCGGCCACGATACCCTCTTCCACTGCGGCACGGGTCGCGTGCAGCGCATCGTCAACGCGGTCTTTCTTCTCCTTCATGACCGCCTCGGTCGGTGCACCGACCTTGATGATCGCAACGCCGCCGGCCAGCTTCGCCAGACGCTCCTGCAGCTTCTCGCGGTCATAATCAGACGAGGTGTCCTCGATCTGCTTCTTGATCAGCGCCACACGTCCCTGAATGTCGCTGGTCTTGCCGCCGCCCTCCACGATCGTGGTGTTGTCCTTGTCCACGGTGATCTTCTTGGCGCGGCCGAGCTGATTGATCTCGACGTTCTCGAGCTTGATGCCGAGATCTTCGCTGATCATGGTGCCGCCGGTAAGGATCGCGATGTCCTCGAGCATCGCCTTGCGGCGGTCGCCGAAACCGGGTGCCTTGACCGCGCACACCTGCAAGGTGCCACGCAGCTTGTTGACCACCAAAGTCGCCAGCGCCTCGCCTTCGACATCCTCGGAGATGATCATCAGCGGCTTGCCGGACTTGGCCACATTCTGCAACAGCGGCAGCATGTCGTTAAGGCTGGAAATCTTCTTCTCGAAGATCAGGATGTAGGGATTCTCGAGCACACACTCCATCTCTTCCGCATTCGTGACGAAATAGGGCGAGAGATATCCTTTGTCAAACTGCATACCCTCAACCACGTCAAGGGTTGTCTCCAGGGTCTTGGCCTCTTCAACAGTGATGGTGCCGTCTTTCCCGACCTTGTCCATGGCGTCGGAAATGATCATTCCGATCTCGGCCTCGCCATTGGCCGAGATTGTGGCGACCTGGGCAATCTCCGCCGGGTCTTTGACCTTCTTAGCCTGCTTGGCAATAGCCTCGACCACCACCTTGGTGGCCTTGTCGATGCCGCGCTTGATCGCCATCGGATTGGCGCCAGCCGTGACATTCTTCAGCCCTTCACGGTAAATAGAATCTGCCAGGATCGTCGCGGTCGTGGTACCGTCACCGGCCACATCGCTGGTCTTGCTGGCGACCTCGCGCACCATCTGTGCGCCCATATTCTCGAAAGCGTCAGGCAGCTCGATCTCCTTGGCCACGGACACGCCGTCCTTGGTGATCGCCGGCGACCCGAACTTCTTGTCCAGGATCACATTGCGCCCGCAAGGCCCGAGAGTCGAGGCAACCGCCTTGTTCAACTTGCCGATGCCGGCCAGAATCTTCTGCCGGGCTTCCATATCATACATCATCTGTTTCGCAGACATGTCATCAATCTCCGTAAACTAATTGTGTTTCAGGTTAAACAATCACGCCCAACAGGTCCTCTTCACGGACGAGCTGGTAGGTCTTGTCATCGATCTTAACTTCAGTGCCGCCGTACTTAGGCAACAGCACTTTGTCACCGGGCTTGACATCAAACGGTATTTCTTTACCGTCGTCGTCACGTTTTTTACCGACAGCGACAACTTTGCCTTCCATCGGTTTCTCTTTCGCGGAATCAGGTATGATGATACCGCCTTTGTTGACTTCCTTGACGTCAATGGGCTCGACCAACACGCGGTCGCCGAGCGGACGAATTTTCGCCATAATTTCTCTCTCCTTTTTTAAGTGCTTTGACTTAAACGGTTTGATTTAACGCCGACCGGACACCCGCCCGGCAGCCTCAAAATCACATTACTTCTTCTTGTTGTCATCCATCATCGTGTAGTCGGCGTCGATGACCCCGTCGTCACCTGCGCCAGTGCCGCCTTGCGACTCTGTCCCGGACTGCTCTGCACCGGATGCCGTCTCAGCGCCGCCAGCCTGCCCTGCGGCCTGCTGGCTGTACATTCCCTTGGTCACCTCGTCCATGGCCTTGGTCAAAGCCTCCTGGCGAGACTTGATTTCCTCGATCGACCCGCCTTTGAGCGACTCCCTGAGATCTGCCACGGCCTTCTCGACCGGCGCCTTGGTCTCAGCCGGGATCTTGTCGGCATTCTCCGATACCATTTTCTCGACTTGGTAGCACAGGTTCTCGGCATGGTTTCGGGTCTCGACCTCCTCACGCTTTTGTGCGTCTTCAGCGGCATGAACTTCGGCGTCCTTGCGCATGCGCTCGATCTCTTCTTTGCTGAGCCCGCTGGAGGCCGTGATGGTGATCTTCTGCTCTTTGCCAGTGCCGAGATCTTTGGCGCTTACATTCAAAATACCGTTAGCGTCGAGGTCAAAGGAAACTTCGATCTGCGGACGGCCGCGCGGGGCGGGCGGTATGCCGTCAAGGTGGAACTTGCCGATCGTCTTGTTGTCGCCAGCCATCTTGCGCTCGCCCTGCAGCACATGAATCTCCACCGAGGGTTGGTTGTCCGCCGCCGTGCTGAAAATCTCGCTCTTCTTGGTGGGAATCGTGGTGTTGCGCTCGATCAGCGGCGTCATCACCCCGCCCAGAGTCTCGATACCAAGCGTCAAAGGCGTCACATCAAGCAGCAGCACGTCTTTGACCTCACCCTTCAGGATACCGCCTTGGATGGCCGCTCCCACAGCCACCACCTCGTCTGGGTTGACGCCCTTGTGCGGCTCTTTGCCGAAAATCTCTTTGACCTTCTCCTGCATGCGCGGCATGCGCGTCTGGCCGCCCACCAGCACCACCTCGTCCACCGAGCTTAGTCCCGCATCACGCATACAATTGCGGCAGGGTTGCGCCGTGCGCTCTATCAGCGAGGCGGTCAACTGCTCCAGTTTGGCGCGGCTGAGCGTCATCGTGAAATGCTTGGGGCCGGTATTGTCAGCGGTGATGAACGGCAAATTGATCTCAGAACTGGACGCAGAGGATAACTCGCACTTGGCCTTCTCAGCCGCCTCTTTCAGCCGCTGCAGTGCCATCATGTCTTTTGAAAGATCAATCCCGTTCTCTTTCTTGAACTCATCGATCATACAGTTCATCACAGCCTGATCCAGGTCGTCACCGCCCAGATGCGTGTCGCCGTTGGTCGCCTTGACCTCGAACACTCCGTCGCCAATATCAAGCACGGAAATATCAAAGGTCCCGCCGCCGAAGTCATAAACCGCGATCTTCTCGTCCTTCTTCTTGTCCAGCCCGTATGCCAAAGAAGCCGCTGTCGGCTCATTGATGATCCGCAGCACTTCCAGCCCAGCTATGCGCCCAGCATCTTTGGTGGCCTGGCGCTGACTGTCGTTGAAATAAGCCGGCACCGTGATCACCGCTTGCGTGATCGTCTGCCCCAAAAAAGCCTCAGCGTCAGTCTTAAGCTTCTGCAGGATCATCGCCGATATCTCCGGCGGCGAATAAACCTTGTCGACAATCTTGACCTGCGCGTCGCCGTTGGCCGCACGCACGACATCGTACGGCACCATCGAGATCTCCTGCGTCATCTCGTCATAACGCCGCCCCATGAAGCGCTTGATCGAGTAAACCGTGTTCTTGGGGTTGGTCACCGCCTGCCGCTTGGCCGCCTGACCCACCAGCCGCTCACCGCTCTTAGTGAACGCCACGATCGAGGGTGTCGTGCGGTGCCCTTCGGCATTCGGTATCACCACCGGCTCGCCACCTTCCATCACCGACATGCAGGAGTTGGTGGTTCCCAGATCTATCCCTAAAACTTTAGCCATAAAATCTCCGTTCCGTTCGCTTTGAATAAACACATACCTAACATAATGCGAACGTATTATTTAAAGCACCTTAAATGCCATGCCGACGAAAGCCGCAGTCTTTTTATACTTAAACTATTCAACCGCAATATCTTAACGATATTTCTAAAAAACCGCGGTCAATGGTAAATGCTGGCGTGGCACAGTAATGTCTCACTTTTTGTGGCACAGTTGCCGATAATGCGCCAATATGTCTCATATGTTCTTCACTTTGCCGAGAAGCTTTTAAACACAAGTTTAAATATTTTCACGAGCACGGCAATAGCTTTGCTTAATCAACCGTTTAACACCATGCGCTCAATAAGACCGTTAACAAGGCTTAAGGCGCTAGGATTGACTAGGACAGCTACAAGCAGTAGACTTGTAAACGACGGGCTTGAAAAGCGCGAAAAGGAGTTAGCCATGAAAAACAAAAAAACGATGGTTATGGCGATCATACCGCTGTTTCTTGCTGCGCCCTTGAATGCCAACGCGCGACGCAGTCAGGCGTTAAACTCTTCATTCGCGCCCAGAGGAGCAAACACCCGTAGTACAATCGAACCTAGACGATCCTCAAGCCAATCAACCGCGCAAACTCCTGTGGCACGCTCCGCACCGGTCATGCGTCAATCTCCGAGTGCGCCTGCGGTTCGCGCCGCGCCCGCGCCTTCTTTTTCGCGCACGGCCCCGTCCGCGCCGCCTGCCGCCGTGCGTCCTGCAACAACCCCGGCGGTCACGCGCACACGCCCGACACCCGCACCGGTCATGCGTCAATCTCCGAGTGCGCCTGCGGTTCGCGCCGCGCCCGCGCCTTCTTTTTCGCGCACGGCCC
>JAQVQN010000195.1 GCA_028701555.1 Kiritimatiellia bacterium
CTCACACAAATAAACAAAGTGTTGTGTAAAAAATAAGGTTATTTACCTTAGTGCCCGTCGCGGCTTCGTGTGAGAAATTACTTGGTCATTATCACTGTTGTTCGGTTGTATTACAACAATTAAGCCGCTTAGCTCAGTCGCTGCAACTCCTAATTCCTAACTCCTAATTCGGGGGCGAATTCAACCTTGTTGAATCGTACCCTCTCTCAGTGCCAAGCCGTGATCACCACGTTATCCGTCACAGACGGGTCAGGCGGCAGACTGAAACCCTGGCCGTCACCAGCAAACAGATTGGCCGTTCCGTTGCCGCTCATGCTCTGACCGATCACTATAGCCCCGTTGATAGTTGCCGTCCCGTTGATGTGCAGACTGCCGTTGGGTATGATCAGTGCGCCGTTGATGACCGCCGTGTTGTTGATTTTGATCTCGTTCGAGCCGAGAGCGATCAAGGCCGGATAGCCGTCCACAGAAGTCACATTCAGGTGCACCCCCTGCAAGGCGACTTCCCCTGCGAAGATGAAACAGCCGGTCCCTTGCCCGTCCCAGCCGCTGGATGAGCCTGTGCAGTAGGCCACCCCGCCAGGCGGCGCTGCGGGAATATCCGCAGCTTCTGCGTAAACCGCGCCGTTGTGTTCTGCGTAAGCGATGAAGGCATCGATTGCCTCCATCAAAGCCGCAGACAAGACCTCCACCGGGGACTGGTTGTTCAGCATCGTCACGCTGCCGTCTGCTTTTTTCCATGTAACCTGGCCGGCACTGCTGACCGTAACAGCGTCTGTGTTGGCGCTGCCCGAAAGGTCAATGTTGCCATTGGCGTGAATCGCCGTGACATCCGCCTCAAAGTTACCTCCCAAGTCCAAAGTGCTGCCAACCAGCAGGTCATACAAAAGATCAAAGTAAGCTGAGCCGTCATCTGAACCGCTGACCAGAGGGCGGTTCTCGATGTCAGCCGTGACCTTAAACTTGCCCAGACCGCATTCGCCTTCGGCAACCAGCATCGCGCGGTTTTCGTCGGACTCGTCAAGCGGCACAGACTTGACTTTATATTTGCCGCTATCAAAGTCACCCGCGTCATAATATGAGGCCGCCAGCGAGAAATCCTCCTTGATCTTGTTGTAAGCCATATTCAAGCCGGATTCCGCGATCAGGCGAGCTTTGAGAGTCTCGCGCGTGACCTTCGCCATTCGCATCTGCTGCGATGCCATGAATCCCAGCATGCTGCAAACCACACTGATGACGCTGACAATTCCAAGCACTGTCAAAAGTGCCGAGCCTCTGTTATTAGCACGTCTCATAATCACCTCCGATTTCCGACCTCTGACCTCTGACCTCTGCTCATTTCCCGCTGTTCCGGGGGTCGACCTCCGCAATCATTGCCGACCGCAAGCGCTCCTGCACACCGCCTTGCCCTCTGATATCCTTAAAAATCTCGATCTCCATCGTGACGCCCCTGACCATTTCCTGCCCTTCCACCTCAACTTTAAAGACGCCGCTGTCAGGCCCCTTTAACAAGGTGGCCGTAATATCAACATATTTATCTTCACCGTCCCAAGTGAAAAGCACACGCCTCAGCCGCGGCGTGTCGCTGCAGTAAGGCCCGGATACGCCCAATCCGCCGCCGCCGGGATACTGGCTAGCCTGCTGCGCGGTGAACACCGCCCGGAACTGCACATAGCGCCCGGTATTGCCTGAAAAAGCCGCGCCATTGACGGCAGGGAATACATTTTCCCAAGCCGGCGCGTCACTGATTCCGAAACCGTCTTCGCTCAGCGTATCACCCGAACGCGCGAACATGACCATGGTCGCACCCGGCGGTATATGCGCCTGCCAGGTGATCTGCTTTCCGGAGCCAGTGTCGCTTAGAGTGTCAAAAACATGCGATATGTAATCGCCTGTCTCGGCATAGTTCAAAGCCACGAACTCCAAGGTCGGCAGAATATTCTCCTTTACAAGTCCCGCCGCGCCGGTCCAGTCTTCCAGCAGCAGGTGCGCACTGTCGCCTCCCGGGATAACCCAGCAGCCCGGCAAGCTATTGGCACCCGCGACGGGATTCAAATCCGTGCGATCGGCCGCGTAGCGCGTGAACTTGTCGGTTCCATAGTTAACAACACTCACCTGAAACTGCAGCATCAGCGTGTTGCCCATGAACAGCGGTATCAGCACCGCCGGCCGCAGCTCGACACTCTTCTTTTCGTCGCAATCAGCCCAGCTAGCCTTCATGACGCCGCCCTGCCAGAAATGCAGCGGAATGGCAAGAGCGGCGTCAAGCCGGGGTTTAAGGTCGCTGTTAAAACCGGAGGCGGGCAACTCGTCCCTGGTCAACACCGAGAAAGAGGGGTTGAGGATTTTGAGACCGCCGTTGAACAAAGATTTATACAGCACGAAGACCGGCCCGAACCCGTCCTTTTTGATGCCGTAGCTGATCGGCTCGCCCTCGTTGTTGATGCTTGGGTCGGACATTACCGGTATACGCATGACACAGTTTGTGGGGCAATAGTAATTATTGCGCGAGCCTGTCGTCTGCTGCGCGGCCGTCCAGTTGTTGGAAACACCGAACTGACCGTCCAGTTTGGACACCATGCTTCCGCTGTCAAAACCCGTCGGGCAGTAACCGGCATCAAAGCGCACCACCGTGTTCGAGAAGGTGACGTTGCGCACCCCGCCGAGAAAAACACACTCCTCGATGGCATCGTTATACAGCGTCAAAGACAGCTTATCGCCGTTAGCGGATGTCTGCGATTCCAGTCCGTAGGCCGCGCTGGCCAGCCCCTGGCCCACAAACAGCGGCGCGGCAGCCACGCCCGCCGCAGTGCAATTCTCAGCCTCTATCGGCCACCCCGACACGCTGGCAGCGACCTGGTCCAGCCGTAACCTGCGTCCTGAAGAGCTGATGTTCTTGTCGACGATAGTGAACTTAACAATGTTCTCGCCTGCCGCCAAAGGCACACTGCCGAAAGTTATGGTCTCGCGGGTGTTGGGGTCTGGCGCATAGGCGTCGAAACGCGCCTCGGCATGCCAGAGTTTGCCAGTGAAGAGATTCTCAAACAGCACGGATGTTGCGGGAGTCTCGCCGGTCAACGCCGCCGATTCCCCGTTGCCGCTGGTAACGACCGACGCGATCTGATCGTAACGCTCGGCATAAGTTGCATCAGGGTTGCGGTTAGCGAGAACCGTGCGCCGCATCTGGTACGGCGATTGGTTCCAGACATGATATACCACGGTCTCGCGCCATAGTATGTTGGTGCCCCCTTCGGACATGTCCATTAAGCCGTCCCCGTCCTGATCCGAAGGCAGCGCGAATCCCACCGCCTGATATGGCACGACGCCGCGAGGATAAAAGATGATGGTCTCGCGGGCGGTGTTGCGCATCTCGGAGCGGAACCTTTCAACGACCCTGCGCACGTCCATATCCAGATGCGATTGGGTGTTGACCCGATGTGACTTGTGCATGAACAGTATCCACGAACTCATGGCCACCCCGATCACCAGACCGAAAATGGCCAGCGCAAAGACCGTCTCAAGCAATGTGAAGCCCTTACGCATTATTCACCTCAGTTTTTATATTCCGTGAAAATAAACGACATCTGCTCGCTCTCGTCTGTAAATTTGCAGATGTACTTGCCTGTTTTCAAAGGATGGTAGAACTTGCGCCACCCCCATCTGGAGCAGATACAAATTTGCGCCCGCACTGTCATGGTGGTCAGCCCCGCCTCCGGCGTGTCCCGCCTGACAACCGTCGTACGCCTAAAACGGCCTTGCGGGAAAACGTTGCCGAAATCATCCACCGTAGAACCCTTTTCCGCCATCAGGGCTATGTCAGAATACGGCACACCGCGGGCGCGTTCGATGCGGCCTTGGCACAACGTAGCCGCCACATAATGATCACGCGCCATCTGGAAACGCGACACCATGGCATCCACCAGCGGGAAGGCCGCGCTCATCACCAACGCCAGTATGCCCGTGGCGATGGTCATCTCTAAGACCGTTATGCCGCTGTTTTGCAAAGTTTGTTTCATGCCGCACCTTCCGCTGCCTATCCTTCGCTTACTGCACCGTCATCCAAGCCCTTGCCTACAACATTCATTTTGTTCAACTGTTCGCGAAGTTGAATGACCGCCGAGTAGCATAAGTCGAGCATTTCGCGCCGCATACTCTCATCCGACCCGTTATCCATCTTCAAGATCTCGATGCTGGTCAGCAGCACCGTGGCCGGCTGGCCCAAGGCATGGCTCGCAGCCGCCATGTTATCGACCAGAGCCTTTGTTCTCTCCGCCTGTTTCTCGGCCATTTCAGCGCGGCGGCGCTCGGCCGTGTCGCGTATGGATATGACCATGCCACACAGCTCGTCCTCTTCGTTGATGTCCGGCACGGCCGAAATCATCAGCCACCCCTCTGCGCCTTGGTGAAAAACCCTCTGCTCGCCCGACCAAGCCTCGCCCTTTCCGATCTTTTCAAACATGGGGCCGATCACGGTCTTACGGTCGAACCAGGTGTCAAGCAACTGTCCGACGACCTCTTGCTCGTCCCCGCCTGCCAGCAGTCTGGTCATCATGCGGTTAGCGTAAAGCACCGCACCGTTCATGTTCACTATGCCAATGCCGCTGTCGGTGTTGTCCATGGCGTGGTAGGCCGAAAGCAGCTTTTGCTCGGCCTGCCAGCGGGTCTGTATGTCACGGACAAGATAGCAGACCGGCTCCTTGCCTTTAATGCTGTTGCCCATGGCCACGATCTCCACTGCCGTGAAGGTCTCGTCCTTATGGATGGCAAAAGCCTGAATCCGCATGTAGCGTCCCTCGGCAATCACGTCGCGTATGTCAGAAAGCAGATTCTCATTGACCCCGGCCACCAAAGCTTGCAGCGGCATGCCGGCCAAACCCTCCTCGACAAAACCGAAAAATCGCGTAGCACGCGAATTGGCCGCCAGCACCCTCCCTGCGCCATCAGCCAGCAGTATCGCGTCATAGGCGTGTTCAAACAGGAACCGGTAGTCCAGCGCTGCAAAATAATCCCTCTGGTCACCGCCATCTTCCCTAGCCTTCGCCGGCGACCTGCCATACCCCAAAGACCTGATATCGATCTTGATCGTTTGTGATTTCTCGTTGGTTTTCATTAAACAATTAGATAGCAGAAATCATGCCGGACAACCGAACCGGTTCCTGCCGACATATATCCTCGACCCAGATACTATTTTCGCTGTTATGCAAACCGGATTTGCAAAAACGAGAATTATACAATGCGGGCATGGCCCGA
>JAQVQN010000196.1 GCA_028701555.1 Kiritimatiellia bacterium
CCGCTCAGAGCGCGCATGTGGCAGTGCGGCTGGACGTGTATGGCACACCAACGGACACCTCCGACGACGCATGGTATATGGCGCGTGATTTCACCAACGCGGTCGGCACCAGCTCGATAGCGATACCGGCCGGCGGCAACGGCCCCTGGTGGCGCTACATGCTGGATCTGCACGCGGCCGAGTGGGCCGCGCTGGATTTCGTGCCGGGCGTGAAGCTGGAGCCGGACGCAACGCAAGCGGTGCCACCGGAAAGAGCCCTCATCACAGGGTTCGGGTTCTTTCATCCGACGCATGTCTACGGCCAGAACGAACGTTTGGATAACTACACGCTCTATGTGCGCAAGATATATCCGCCGCCGGGGACAATGATCAAGGTGCAGTAGCGATTGGTAGGGACGCATCCCCGAGGTGGCCGCGGCCCGTTCGGGGAACGGGCCCTACCGCGAGGGCTTGGCGAGTAGCGATGGATAATTGATGATTGACGAGTAGAGCTTGAGGAAAGAACGGACATGATGAAAGTGGCATGGATATTTGGCGTAATGGCGTTGTACGGGGCGGCATTCGCGTCCGCCACTAACCTGCTGGTAAACGGCGGGTTCGAGAACGAGCTGGCGCCAGCTTGGGAAAAACGAACTCCGGAGGACGCGGCGCGCAGGATTTTTCGCGCCGCGGGCGAGGGGCGCAGCGGTGCGGCGGCGGTGCTGGAGAATCTTGAGCCGACCTTCACGCGCCTGCGGCAGGGGCATGACCGTTCGATAAAGATTGAGCCGGGTCAGCGCATCGAACTCTCGGCATGGATCAAGACGGATATGGAAGCCGCGGGTGAGGCCATGCTGCAGTTTTATTGTCTGGATGCTAAAGGCGGCATTCTGGCGCAGCCGCAGTCGCGGCGCGTGACCGGGCCTGCTGACTGGACCTTCTGCCGCATGCGTACGACGGTGCCTGAGGGCACGGCGTATGTGATGCCTTATCTGCAGACGCGCGGTGGGGTCGGCAAGGTCTGGTTCGACGACGTGTCTCTGACACTCCTCCCGCCGCCGGCGCCGCTGCCGCCGGAGCCTAGGGTCGTGCTGTTCAGCGACTTGCCGGAAGAGCACGCGGTGATCAAAAACGCCAGGACCCTTTTTGGCGCGGGTCTTGTGAAGGCGGGCGACGATCCGGCAAGCGCACTCGCGGACGCGGAAGGCGCGCTGGCTTTGTACGAAGGAGTGCCGCCGGGGGTCTGGCTGGCGCTCAAGGGCTTTGCTGAGAAAGGCGGGCGGGTTTTCATGGATATCCGCGCCTTTGCCGCCGCGCACGGGGTCGAGGCCGTGGCGGTCAAGGTCGGGGATCCCGCCTCGAAAAACCTGCAGGCTGTGATGCGGTCGGGGCTCACGGTCTTGCGGTCGGATGATGCCACGGCGGGTTTCGCGGTGGGGCAGGTGATGCCGCGCATGGGATGGCCCGCTGGAAATCTCTTTATGTTGCCCACTGGTTTTTCTTTGGCAGGGTTGGAGATACTGGCTGAGGGGCCTGGCGGCGAGCCGGGACTGGTTAAGCTGGCTGTGGGTAAAGGCCGAGTCACGGCGTGCGACTTGCTCTCGCTGCGCGAGCCGTATTTCCGCAACATCGACGCCTTCTACGCTTTCACGCCGGTCAGCGGGGCGCTGGGCAATCCGCCCGCGTTCGGCGAGTACTATCCGCAGCGTATGAAATACGAGGGGGTTGTGGCGGAGATGCGGCGGTTGGCCGAGAAATACCCCGAGATCAGTCTGGAGGACGAGGGCGCGGCTTCGGGCGGTTACAGGCTGTGGAGTCTGAACCTTGGCGGGTCGGGACGACCGCTCTACTTGCTGTATGCGGCGGCGCACGGCGCTGAGTGGGAGCCGGGGTATGGCCTAATGACTTTTGCGCGGCAGGTGGCTGATGGCAGGCTGTCCGGTGTGGTGGATTTGGAAAAAGTGAGTATCAAGATCATACCCATTCTGAATCCTGCGGGATACGACAAGATGAGCAGGCAGAACGCCAACGGGGTGGATCTGAACCGTCAGGGCGACCACCGCTGGGAGCATTTCAAAGGGCGTGACAGCAACAACGACGGTGTGTGGGGGCCGGGGGATTACGACTGGAAGGGCGCGGCGCCGTTGAGCGAGCCTGAGGCTATAGCTTACAACCGCATCAGCCAGATGCCAGAGTTGCACTGTGTGCTCGATTTTCATGCCAACACCAGCGCGAAAGCAAACCGGATGGGGTTCCTGTCTGCGACAGGTCATCCGGACAACGAGGATTTGGCTGAAAACTTTCAGCGTATTGCCCTGCTGCGCTTGCGGGGCAAACACCTGTTGCGACAGAACGACGAGCCAGCCGTGTCGCAGTACCTGCTGGACTATGTCAGCATGGGCAGCGGCTCGCCTTTTCTGATGAACACCAGCGCCAAGGGACGCTTCGGCATGCTGATAGAGTTGAACGGCATCTACCGCGAATCGTACGGGACTCTGCTGCAGACCGATGTGACCTGCGAACTGTGCCGGGCTTTGTTCATCGCCTATCCGCCGGAGAGGGAGAAGAGTGGTAATAAGTAATAGGTAATCTTTCACGAGAACAAAGGCTGTTATGGTAAAGAGCATATTGCTTTGCTGCGCAATGACGGCCTGCTGCGGGGGGGCGTTTGCGTCCGCTACGAATCTGCTGATAAACGGCGGGTTCGAGTCCGCGCTTGAACCGGCTTGGGAGAAGCGTACGCCGGATGACGCCAAGCGCGCCATTTATCTGGATGCGGGCGTGGGGCGCAGCGGCGCGGCGGTGGTGCTGGAGAACTTTGCCCCGGCCTTCACGCGCCTGCGGCAGGGACATGACCAATCAATCTATGTGGAGCCGGACAGTCTGATCGAGCTGACGACCTGGGCGCGGGCGGAGATGCCGTCGGCAGGGCGGGCCACCTTGCAGATATACTGCATGGCCGCTAACGGCAATATACTTTCGCAGCCGACCTCGCCAGCCTTGGCTGGAACTTTCGGCTGGACGGAGATGCGCGTAAGGGCGCTGGTGCCGTCCAACACGACTTACATCATGGCTTACCTGCAGATCACCAACGACGCGGGCAAGGTCTGGTTCGATGACGCCTCGCTGGTCATAAAACAGCCGCCGCCCGAGCCCCTGCCGCCCGCGCCGCGCATCGCGCTGCTTTCCGACCTTGCGGATGATCATGTTGTGATCCAGCGCGCGCGCGTCTTGTTCGAGGACGGGTTGGTACGGGTTGATCCGGAAGCGCCCGGGGCTTTTGATGGGGCTGTCGGCGCGCTGGCGCTTTACGATGGCGCAGTGCCGTCCGGCCTGTGGTCGACAGTGGAAACCTTCGCGCAAGGCGGCGGACGGGTTTTTATGGACATTCGTGCCTTCGCGCTCTGCCACGGCACGTCGGCCGTGGAGACAGTTGTGGGCGTGGCGGATGGCGGCACGCTGGCGCAGCGCACGGCAACAGGGCTGACCGTGACGCAGCAAGCCGACGCCACGGCGGGGTTCGAGATCGGGCAGATCATGCCGCGCGCGCGCTGGCCGGACGGCAAGCTGTATGTCCTTCCGCAGGGCTTTGCCCTGCCGCAGATGACGACGCTGGCGACGGCGCCCGGCGGCGAGTCCGGCCTAGTGAGTGTCGGCGCAGGCGCGGGACAGATCACGGCCTGCGACCTGCTCTCTCTGCGCGAGCCTTACTACACCTATATCGACGCGATCTACGCCTTCACACCGGTCAGCGCGGCGTTGGGCAACCCGCCCCTGATGGGCCAGTACTATACAGACTACTGGGGCTACGACGGCGTGACCAACGAGATGCGGCGGCTGGCCGACACTTATCCGGCCATCAGCATGGAGTATGAGGGCGAGGCCTCCGGCGGGTACAAGCTCTGGAGCCTGAACCTCGGCACGCCCGGCAAGCCGCTCTATTTCTTCTACGCCGCAGCGCACGGTATAGAGTGGGAGCAGGGCTACGGCCTGATGACCCTGGCGCGTCTGATCGCGGAAGGCGAGCTGGATGACGTAGTTGATTTGGATAAGCTGCAGATCAAGATCATACCGCTGTTGAATCCGTCCGGTTACACGCACAGGCGGCGGCAGAACCATAACGGCGTGAATCTGAACCGGAACGGCCAATACGGATGGGAAGAATATAGCGGCCAGGACACCAACGGGGATGGCGTATACGGGCCTTTCGATTACGACTGGAAAGGCACGGCGCCCCACGGCGAGCCGGAGTCGGCGGTTTACAAGCGCATATCCGAGATTCCGGAACTGCACTGCGTACTTGATTTTCACGGCAACGGGGCAGCCTCGGCCAACCGCTACAGCATGATATCGATCCTTGGTCATCCGGACAACGAGATCTTCGCGACCGAGATGCACCGTCTGGTCAACGCCCGTCTGCGCGGCAGGCACCTGCTGCGGCAGGGCGGCGAGACCGCGGTCTCGCAGTATCAGCTCGACCGGCTCTCAGTCGGCGGACGTACGCCGTATCTGGTTAACACCAGCACCGTCAATAAATTTGGGATGCTGATCGAGCTGCCCGCGCAATACGCGAACTCATACGGCACCCTGATGCAGACCGACATCACCTGTGAGATTTGCCGCGCGGTTTTCAGCGTGTACCAGCCTCCGGAGCCAGTGGTGCCGCCGGTACAGCTCGGCAGCATGATGGATCTGCGCGCCAAGGCGCGCGCCAACACGAACCTAATCCACCACTACACCTTCGAAGGCCCGCACCAGGGGCCGAGCGGGGTGACGACCAACCTCTCGCACGGCGACTACCTGCTCGACCGCAAGGGCGGGCAGCATCTGGCGGCGTGGCGCAGCAGCTCGCCGACCGCGGTGTTGTACGGACCGGGTGCTGACGCCCTGAGCCGGGCCGGCACTGGGGCCGATGTAGCAAACAATTGGAATTACGGCGCGGGCTGGTCCACCACCAACGCCGTCTCCCTGCCCGCGACCCTGACGGTCGAATGCGTTCTGCGCCCGAACGCACTGCCTGCGGCCGGTAGCGGCAGCGGGTATATCGTCGGAACGCGCAACGCGTCCGACTCCGACCGCCGCGGCTACTTCCTATACATCAACCCCGAGGGGTATTTTGTCTCGAACGTCGGAATTCTTGATCACGCCTCCACCTTTTACGGCCCGGTCGAAACTAGCCACTGGTATTACGTGGCTGTGACCTTCGCTGTCAGCGGCGAGCAGACCACGATCAATGCCTACGTGGCGAACCTGACTGCGGACGGCCA
>JAQVQN010000197.1 GCA_028701555.1 Kiritimatiellia bacterium
CCGCCCGCGCCCGGCTCGCCTCGAAAATCGTGTCCCCTTTCTCCCGTAAACTGCCGGGAAAGTGTTTAACCGGAAGCGGCTCGCTCAGCGAGACAACCTTGCGCTTGCCGCCGCCGTCCACATACCGCCCATACCAATGATCTACCGGCCTGCCGTCTCTTCCGAATCGCACTTCTACGCCCATGACACCGCCCCTTTCAAACCGATTTTTTGATCCGATGCGATACATTTTGCTTCATTTTGCTTGAAAAGACAAGCATAAAACCCAAGAAAAAGCCCAAACACATTTTAAATCCATCATTTAATACCTGTTTTATTAGCTTATAACGGGTTTTTATGCTTGGCTGTTAACCAATTGGTCGCAGGTTCGAATCCTGCCGCCGGAGCCATTTATTTACCCTGTTTTTATTGAAAAAGCCCAATAAAAGCGGGGTTTTTTGTTTATGCGGCATAGTTACTGCGTTGCCTGCTACATTGTGAAACAAGCTGGTTTATAAGGGTCATTTACACACACACCACACACAAATTTACAGCCCCAAAAGCGATAATACGCTTGCCCGCTTGGCTAATTGCGTCTCACAAGGTGTGCCGTACGGAGAACGCTGACGTTCTTCCATAGCTTCCCGCCTTTCGTCGGATCATACTAGCCGATGTCAGGCATTTGTCCAGTTGCTCCCGAAGCAAAACAACCCGTCATCACTGCCCCTGACTCTGGAGCAAATCACCTTTGTTTACTCTACCCCGTTTCCAACTTGTCTTGCGCACAAAAATCCCTCACAATTCACCTGTCATGAGTGCTACAACCATGCGTATAGTTCTGGGCGGCGTCAGGGGTTCCACCCCTGTATCGCACCCGGATTTCATACAGTTCGGCGGCGCGACCACCTGCGTGATGGTAGACAACGACGCTGGCTGCCAGATCCTTATCGATGCCGGTTCCGGTCTGCGCACCGTCGAGCCCATGATGACGCCGACATTGCCGGACCAGCCGCTGCTGATGCTTTTCACGCACTATCATATCGACCACCTGATCGGCCTGCCCTTCTTCGCGCCATTCTACGACCCACAACGGAGTGTCATCTTTGCGGCACCGCCTTGCGGCGGCACAACCCCCGAAAACGCTATCGGCAAATTGATGAATAAAACATTCTGGCCTGTGCCTTTCCGCGCCGAGCACAGTTTCGAACTGCTGCCTACGGAGTGCGGCGAGCCTTTGCGCCACGGGCCGTTCGATGTGCGCTGGTGCCCCGTGCACCATGCCAACGGCTGTTTCGCATACCGCATCGACGAGCGCGACACTGGCGCGTCGATGGTTTTAGCAACCGACTTGGAGCTAGGCAGCGCCAGCGCCGCGGAAAAAGACGCTCTATTGGACTTCTGTCGCAAACCCAACAATCTGGATGTGCTGATCATGGAGGGTCATTGTGATTCAGTGGCACAACCGGGTTGGGGCCACAGCACGTGGCAGGAGACGGTCGCCTTCGCCCGCGCCGCTGGAGCACGTCAACTGTTCATTACCCACCTCGCGCCGGAAGATGACGACACTACCCTGAATAAGCGCGAACAACGTATCCAATCAACCATGCCCCAGGCTCGGCTAGGCCGGCAAGGCATGATTATTCCCTGGTCTAAAAACCCTGAACCCTGAACCCTTTATTTGCGGGCTCTGCCCGCAAATGAGCTTGCTGAAAGGATTGCTTGCCAGTGCCCGCCATAAGCTTCACCTACAGCCAGACCTCTGCCGACAACTCGCAATACGGAAGCGGTGTGACCTTCAATACCGTCAGCGCCAGCGAGTTTGCGCATTTCACGCCGGCCACGCTCGGCTTGGGCGACATTTCCCGTGGCGGAGAATACGTGCAGGCGCTGGCTGCCTTTTTCGACCTAGAGGGTTTCACCGACTTCTGCGGGCAGGTAGACTCGCACTTGGTCATCCCCGAATTCCTAACCCGTTATCTCAACTGGCTCTTCAAGAGCCTCGCAGGAGAATTCCGCGAAAGCGAACAGGACGGTATGGTGCGGCTTTGGGGCTGCCTACCTTTCTATGCCAAGTTTTTAGGCGACGGGATTCTTTTCCTGTGGGCCACCGACCTGTGTCGCGGCTTCCCCGGTAAAGTCAACATCGCCCAAAGTTTGTTGGCAATCACCAACGCCTATGTTGGCGAATTCCTCGGAGACATCCGCCGAGCGGTCAGCAATCCTCCAGCGCGGCTACGCTGCGGCATCGCTCTCGGCCAGACCATCTCCATCGGCGGCGGGGCCGACTATGTGGGCTCGTGCATCAACGTGGCGTCACGACTTCAGAAACTCGGCTCTCTCTCTTTCGCCATATCGCGCCGTGGTTTCGACCTCAGCGGATCTCCTGACTGCGAAGGTTCACTCCGGTCTTACCTGACACTTAAGCAAACCACCATTCGGAGTATCGGTAAGCAGGAGCTGGTGTATATACGCCGCGACGAGTTCGAAGCCCTGAGTGCCGATGAGCAAAAGGAGTTCCGCGAGCCCTGAAAGGGCGCGGTTCAACTTTGCTGAAGCGCACCGATGATTCAGGAGCCCAGGTTCAGGGTTCAGGTTTTCCGACGACTTACGCATGATTTTGCAACTATGCTTCTCAAAGGCTTGACGGCAAACGCCAATTCCTAAAGAATATAAGACTCTTTTAACACACATCTCGATCACGGCCGGACTGGTTCAGCATGGGTATCATAATAGATCATAACGCTAGAAAGAGAGACATTATCGCGAAAGCGATAAGCCTTTTTGCCGAGCAGGGTTATAACGGCGTAACCTACCAGAAGATCGCCGACAACTGCAATATCGCCAGAACTACCCTGTACAAGTATTTTCCTAATAAACGGGACATTTTTAACGCAGCCATCTGGGAAGTCGCTAACCTGATGGTCGGCTGTTATGCAGAGATTTTACCTTCAAAAACCGGCGTGGTTGATCGCCTAAACCGTGTTGTGCATGCCGTGCTGCGGCTGCTCTTTGAAAATCAGGTCATACTGACGGTGATCCTCGACTATGTGCTGGCCGCACAGCGCGCCGGCCACAACATGCAGCGCACCATCAACCGACACACGATCGGCTTACGACGCATCCTGCACCGACTCGTGACCGAGGGTGTGCGCACAGGCGAATTGCGTAATGTAAACACGACCCTCGCCACCGGCCTGATCTACTCACAGCTTGAAGCCGCCGTGCTGCGGCTCACCGTCAGTCAGAATGCGGATTATGAAGAGTTGTCGACCATGCTGTGCCAGACCATCGCGAACCTGCAGTCAGCATCATCCGCCGGCTAGACGGTGCCTTACGCCACGATAACAGCATAAAAAAGAAGTTTGAAACGGCCTTTATTTGGGTGTGTGAATGTGTGGGCAGTTGAAGACCGCACATACTCACGCACTCAAGCACTTAGGTTGCGGGCTCCGCCCGCATTAGACAAATGCGCAACAAATTTACCATAACCAAGCTTTGTATCATCACACTCGCCATCACCTGCAACGCGGATGATGAAGTTCAACTTAAGTCCAAATCTTACGAGCCTCGTAAAAATCTAACCCACTCAAAACACCGCTCCCGCGCCTATCAAACATCTCCTGCACGAACCCTAGACTCCAAGCAGGCGGAGCAAACAAGCGGCCAGTGGTGGAAAATTTTCAGCTCAAGGAAGCCTGAGCCCGTTTCCGCCCCTTTAAGCGGCACCGCCTCTGTTAAATCAGCCCCGCTGCGACAGGACAAACAAATCACCGCCGTAACCATGAAAGCCGTCCCGCAAAGCGTTACCGAAAAGAAACCATACGAAACCAATGTCAGCAAAACTGACAAGGACTATACTCCAGATAATCGGCCAAGGCCTAAAAACCCCTTGCTACGTCCGCGCCAGAACATCAAGGAGCCGCAGTGAGCCTGTCCGCGACACCCTCGGCATGGGGCATCCTGCCCTCAGAGTGGCTTTCAATCTGCCAAGAGCTGCAACAGCCAGCCTTCCGCGCCAAACAGATCGTGACCGGTCTCTATCAGGACTTCGCCGAATCATGGGAGAATGTCACTACCCTGCCTGCTGGTTTAAGGACAATGCTCGCCGAACGTTTTCCGCTCGCCCCGCTAACTACGGTTCAGACCAGCAACGCCGAGGACGGCGTATGCAAGCTGCTGCTCTCCTGCGCCGACGGCGAAAGTATAGAAACCGTAATCATCCCCTCGAAAGACCGGGTCACCCAATGCATCTCGACCCAGGTCGGATGCGCGTTGGGATGTGCCTTCTGCGCTAGCGGCAAGCACGGCTTTACGCGTGACCTTACTGCTGCCGAGATCGTCGCCCAAGTCATGGCCGTCTGCCGCATTTTGCGCGACACTGCCACAGCTCTTCCGATGTCACCACGTCCCGGCGCAAAACCCGCCCTGCCGCGGCCCGGCAACATCGTGGTCATGGGCATGGGCGAGCCTTTCGCCAACTACGACAATGTCATGCGGGCCCTGCGCATACTCAACCACCAACAGGGGCTTAACATAGGAGCGCGCCACATCACCATCAGCACCTGCGGTCTGGTGCCTGGCATACGCCGCCTCGCCGAGGAGGGCCTGCAGTTCGAGCTATCCGTCTCCCTGCACGCGCCAGATGACGAGCTGCGCGGACGTATCATGCCGGTCAACCGACGCTGGCCGCTTCAGGAGCTGCTGGAAACCTGCCGGACATATAACGAAAAAACCGGTCGACTGGTTACTTTCGAATACACGCTAATCAAGAAGCTCAATGACCGTCCGGAGCATGCCGCCCGCCTGATCCGCCTACTGCGCCATATGCCGTGCAAAGTCAACCTTATACCGCTCAGCCCAGTGGACGGATTCGATGGCCGACGGCCTGAACACGCCGACTGCCTGGCTTTCCTCGACGCCCTGCTGAAGGCCAAAATCAACACCACCATGCGTCGCTCGCGCGGCAGGGATGTCGACGCCGCCTGCGGCCAGCTCCGCCTGCGCTCACTAAATCAGCCGCCGCAAACCCTTAACACTTAAACTAAAAATCCGTGTTTATAAGTGTGTGCATGTGTGCACTCACGCACTTACAAACTCACGCACCCACATACTTTTCAATCCGTGGTTATGATTTTGGACAAGGATTCTATACATCTGAGAGGCACAACCCATGAAAATACTGCCTGAATCACTCTATCTGCCGCAGCAGACCGTATCACGCGCAGGAGCCGTGCTAGATCTCCCCGTT
>JAQVQN010000003.1 GCA_028701555.1 Kiritimatiellia bacterium
GGCTATCCGCGCGCGGGTGACGGACGCTCTTCATACTGCGTTTATGACAGTGCTTCCTCGGCAGTGACTTTCCGCCAGCTCCCTTTTGACAGCGCCGGATTGCGTCAAGCCCTGCTAAATACCGGCATGCACGACGATCTCTGGCTGCGCCAAAAAGAACTGTTGCAGAAGCTCCCGACTTTGCGCGAAAAGGTGTGCTTCGCCAAAGTGGCACCCGGAACCGGCCCGCAATCTCAACCCGCAGTTGAGGCAAAACGACAAAATCCGCCCCTTCCCAAAAAAAACTCGCGCATAACAGCCGCTATGCTCGGCACCGCTTCGCTGCTCGGTCTGCTGGCGACGGCATGGATAATGGCGTATGGCAAGAAAAACGCATTTGCCAATCAGGCCCCGGCCCTGATTGTGCCAGAGTTCGACTTGCCTGCCATCGCCGCTTATCCGCTTGTGCCGCCGGACAAAAACCTACTGCCACCTTTGCCGCTCTCGCCTGCGCCTCCCGAACGGTTTGAGAACTGGCGCTATGCCTTGGACAACCTGTCTCGGCAAACTTTTCAAACCGGCCTCCGCAGCGGCGCGTCAACTCTCGTCGTGCACCATCATGAAAATCATAAATTCTCGCTTGAGTCGCCGTTGATCCGCCTTGACGGTGTTGCGCTGAAGGCTCTGCGACTGCGCGGCTTGCTGCGCAAGCATGAAGACTTCAAAGGGTCGGTCTTTTATCAGGTCATCACCTACACCCGTGACAACGAAGGCGAACCGCGGCAGCACAGGGTCGAACCTTATGAAATGCGCACTTCCAGACGCAGGCTTTCGCCGCCCGGTGCCGAACGTGACGTGCGTATAAAGATCCCAAAAGTGGCCAGCCATGCGCGCTTCCGTATCGAGGCCAACTTCGAAGGCACTTTAGAAATTGAACAGCCGTATTTGACTGGCGATGTAAAGGCGGAGTAAAACATGATCAAATCCATACCAGACGAAGTGTGGGCGTTCGATTGCGAATGGGTGCCCGACCTGCTGGCCGGGCGCCTGCTGTACCGGCTGCCGGAAGAACTGCCGGAACAGGAGGTCCTGCGGGTCATGTGGGAACAGGGCGGCGCCACGGCAGATAACCCGCAGCCTTTTCTAAAAACAATTCTTTGCCGGGTTGTTTCCATAGCTGCTGTCATCCGCCAGGTCATGCCTGACGGCCAGATCAAACTTTTCCTCAATTTCCTGCCCGACCAGCCGGAAGACCCCGCCCAAGATGAGAAATACATCTTGAAGCGGTTTCTGGAAAACCGTCTGGCCAAAAACAACCCGCAACTGGTTGGCTTCAACTCACGCAACTCCGACATGCGCATACTGACGCAGCGCGCCATAACCAACGGCCTTTCACTGAAGTCGCTGTGCGACAGACTTGACGCCAAACCTTGGGAAAGCCGGGATGTGGACCTGATGGAACTGGTCAGCGGGTTCGGACGAAACTACGCCGTGTCACTAAATGAACTGGCAACCCTCTGCGGCATACCGGGCAAGATGGACACTTCAGGAGACGATGTCTGCGGATTGTGGTACACGGGGCAACGACGCAAGATCGTCGAATACAACTGTTTCGACGCGCTGACCACTTATCTGCTCTGGCTGCGCCTGGCATTCTTTTCGGGATGCTTCACTGCGGAAGAGCACGTCCTCGAACAGGCGCGCGTCAAGGCCATGCTTGAAGAACGCGCCCGGAAGCCCGAGGGCGCTTTTTTGACAGCCTATCTGGAAAACTGGCGCGACCTAAAAATCAGAACCGATCAAAACAACGACGGCGTCTTCGAGCCGTGAACCTACAGAACGCCGCGTTTGCTGTTCTGATAGAACTCGATCAGCCGTTTGATCTCCGGCAGGTCAGCGACCTCGTAGCGCACTCGCTCCAACGCCTGCGTGCGGTTAAGCCCCTCGCGGTAAATCAACTTGAACGCCTCTTTCAGCGCAGAGCGGACTTCAGAAGGCACACCGCGTCGCTGCATGCCCACAACATTCGGGCCTAGCACCCGCGCGTCCTGCGTATAGCTTTCGACCAGCATGTACGGCGGACAGTCCTGACGAATCCTCGACCCGCCACCGATCATCGCGTGCGTGCCTATGCGGCAGAATTGATGTACACCCGCCATACCGCCGATAATCGCGAACTCCTCCACCGTGACCTCGCCAGCCAGAGTCGCCCCGTTGGACATGATCACATTATCGCCCACGGAACAGCCATGAGCCACATGACAATAAGCCATGACCAGGCACCCGCTGCCGACACGCGTGGCCTCGCCGGGCTTGGTGCCCGAATGCACAGTGCAAAACTCACGCAGCACATTGTTGTCGCCTATTTCCACATATGTTACATCGCCCTCATTATACTTCAAGTCCTGCGTCTTGGTGCCCACGCAGGCGAAGGGGAATACCTCGCATTTCTTGCCGATGGTCGTGTGCCCCGCCACATAAGCGTGCGCCTGCACCACAGTACCCGCGCCGATCTTGACATGCTCGCCTATAATCGCGTAAGCCCCTACCTCGACATCGCTGTCCAACTGCGCACCTTTACCGACAATCGCTGTCGGATGAATCTTCGACATACTATCTCCTTGCCAATAACTTCAACCCAGACTGAAGACCAACATCACAAGAGGCTCAATCAAAGTACAAATTTATACCGCAATTATCCGCTGTCATCAACGGCTTTCTGACAGGTTTCAAAAGGCTAGCATTAAAATGTTCCATCGGGAGTTGATTTTATAGATAATAAACAGATAACATAATAAGTCTATTAAAGGGGGTTCTTGTGAAAACATTGCGAGCGGGGAAAGTGCTGCGCGGCTGCGCGGCGACAGCATTGGTTTCAGGTCATGTTCTAGGTGCCGTTATTCATGTCGCGCCGGGCGGCGGCGACATGGCCGATGGCAGCCGTGAAAGGCCATTGGCTACCCTTCGTGGAGCGCGCGACAAAGTGCGGCAGATGCGGGCCGGGGACAAAGCCGCCGAGGCGGTGACCGTACTGTTCGCGGATGGCGAGTACCCGTTGTCCGATCCTGTGGTATTCGGGCCGGAAGACTCAGGCACGGCGTCCGCGCCGATCACGTACGCAGCGGCCAAAGGTGCGCGGCCGGTGTTTTTCGGCGGCCAGCGCCTGCCGCCTTTCGAGGCCGGACCGGACGGCGTCTGGAACACGCGGGTCGACCCCGCACTGCGTTTCGAGCAGCTTTATGTCAACGGCCGCCGGGCGGTCAGGGCCCGGTCACCGAACCGCTTCTACCACTACATGCGCGAGCCAGTGCAGTACGGAGTAGACCCGCTGACCGGCAAGGCGATAGACCTTTCGAGGCGCGCCTTCATCGCAGACAAGGCAGACATCGCGCCGCTGGCGGATATAAGACCGGAGGCTCTTTCGAATGTTGTTGTGCGAGCATTCCATTCGTGGGAGGTTAACCAGGCGCGGGTGCAGTCCGTGGCTCAGGACAGCGGACAAGTCACGGTTACGCCGAGCACACGCTGGCCGTACTTCCACTGGACACCGCATCTGCCGCGTTACCAGCTTGAGAATTTCCGCGAGGCGCTGGACGAGCCGGGCGAGTGGTTTCTGGACAAAGACGGGATTTTGAGCTACCTGCCGCTGCCCGGTGAAAAGATCGGCAAGACCGTGGCGGTCGCGCCGGTCACGCCCGCGTTCCTGCATTTCCAAGGCGACGCGCTCGCGGACAAGTGGATCGCGCATCTGGCTTTCTCGGGGCTGACCTTCAAATACGCGGCCTACACGCTGCCGGCGGGAGGACAGGGCGACAGTCAGGCGGCGGTGACACAACCCGCGGCGGTAGAGCTTAACGGCGTACGGCAGGTGGCCTTCCTCGACTGTGAAATCGCGCACACCGGAGCACACGGCGTCTGGTTCCGCAAGGGCTGCCGCGACAGCCTGCTGCAGCGCTGCCACATTCATGACCTCGGCGGCAGCGCGGCGCTGGTCGGACACTCCAGTTGGAGCAAAGACGAGCTGCCAAATCGCCTGACCGGCCACATCGTCATCGACAACAACATCCTGCAGCAGGGCGGACGCATCTTCCCGGGCGCGGTCGGCATCTGGATCGGCCACGCCAGCGACGTGAGCGTGACGCACAACGACATCGGCGATTTCTTCTACACCGGCATATCCATGGGCTGGACCTGGGGCTACCGCGAGACAGTGACGCACCGCAACACGCTGGCCTTTAACCACATCCACCATATCGGCCAGGGTGTGCTCAGCGACATGGGCGGCATCTATACCCTCGGCCTGTCAGAAGGCACGGCGGTCTCGAACAACCATATTCACGACGTCTACTCCTATGACTTCACCGGACGCGGCGGCTGGGGGCTTTATACGGACGAGGGCAGTGCCGGCATGGTCTACGAGAACAACCTGGTGCACCATGTCAAGACCGGCTGCATCCACCAGCATTATGGGCGGGAAAACGTCTTCCGCAACAATATCCTTGCTTTCAGCATGAGCGGCCAGATCCAGCGTTCGCGTATTGAAAATCATACCACGATCATATTCACCAACAACGTAGTCTACTGGGACAACGAGTCGGCGGCTTTCTGGCGCGGCAGTGCCGGCAACTACGGCACGGTCACGGACGTGGTGGTCAACGCCAACACCTACTGGAACCCGCAGGGTATAGCCACCAACGCCTTTAACGGCGCTGCCTGGGAAGCGTGGCGCGCGGCCGGGCATGACACGCATTCGCAGATCGCCGACCCGTTGTTCCGTGATCCGGCCAAGGGCGACTTCCGGTTCAGGCGTGGATCGCCTGCGGTAGAGGCTGGCTTCAAGCCGTTCGACTATACCAAAGCTGGCGTGTATGGTTCGCGCGCGTGGCGCAAGCTGGCCGCGCGCAACCGCGTGCCAACGGTCGAGTTCGCGCCGCAGCCGGATAAATATCTGGTGCGGC
Source organism: Kiritimatiellia bacterium (assembly GCA_028701555.1). Lineage (GTDB taxonomy): Bacteria > Verrucomicrobiota > Kiritimatiellia > RFP12 > UBA1067 > JAQVQN01. The sequence continues at coordinate 4,938 of JAQVQN010000003.1, forward strand.
GGTTGGACGAGAATTTCGATTGCCTGCCGACTGGTGTGCCATTTCCTAAAGTCACGGCGCACACCGAGAAAAAAGGCGACAGCATCGCGGTCACGGCTGAAGCGGAATTTTCCGGCGGCCAGTCTCTGAAGATAACCGACGCACCCGATCTCCAGCACGCCTACAATCCGCATTTCACCTTCCATTGTGTTTACACCAATACGGCGGTCGAGAACCGATTCGCCCTGCGGGCGGAGGCAACGGCCGAGTTTTTCACGGAGTGGCGCGACTATCCTGAACAGGGCGGCAACAGTTACAAGGTCGGCCCGCACATAATGCTACGCGGCGGCCGTTTGCTGGCGCGTACTCGCGTCAAAGGCGAGGATGGTCAGCATAGGGCGGCCGAGCGTCTGGTGGCCGAGCTGCCTGCCGACACCTGGGCGCAGGTGACCGTGCGAGCGGCAGTGGGGCCAACAGCGGGCGGGACATGGTCTGTGAAGGTCACGCGGGCGGGGCAGCCGGATCTGGAACTCACCGGCCTGCTGTTCGCGAGCGAAGATTTCAAGGCGATAGAGTGGTTGGGCTTCTGTTCGACCGCACAGAAAAAGACGGCTTTTTATCTGGACGATTTTTATTTCGGCGAAGCGCGCTGAGCGTACGGCTTTCTGCCTCGCCGCAATGTTTCCATGCTGTTGTTTATCATGACGCGGCCGCTGTTCCAGAATTAATTATGACCTGCCCGCTCAGAAATAGCCGCCCTTGTCAGTGATCTGCTTGACGGTTTCGCCATTGGCGACCCAGCCGAAGATCTTCTTCTCGTTCTCGCGGATCTCTTCGGCGCGCCGCAGCACGTCGCAAGCGATGTCGCGCGGAACGCAGACCACGCCGTCGCAGTCCGCGAAGATTACGTCGCCGGGCTTGATCACAACATCGCCGATCTTGATCGGCGTCTGGTAATGGGTGATCAGGCAGCGTCCGAGCGAGCCGTTGGGAATGCGGTACTTGTAGTAAACCGGGAATGGTTTTTCCATGATCTGCTTGGTGTCGCGGATGCCGCCATCGATACAGGCGGCCTTGACACCCTTGCCGTAGGCGGTAGCCGTCATGACACCGCCCCAGAGCGTGGCCCGCTCGTCGTTCGAGGTGTCCCACACTACAAAGTGGTCCTCGCCCATCTCGTCGAGCATCTGACCGCGGAAGGTCATCTCGCCTGTAATCTTGACATTAGGCGCGCTTTTGACGGTGAAGGCGATGCCAGCCACCGTGTCAGTGTCACGCAGCGGGCGTAAGTGTCCGGGCAGCGACTGGTCAAGCAAGGCAAACTCGCGCATGACATCGCTGATAGCACCGGTATAGAGCTGTTCGTAACGGGACAGCATCTCCTTGACTGGGATCGTGAAATCTTTTTTGGAGACGCATTCGCGTGCAGCGATCAGCTTCTCCAGCTTCATCATCTTCGCTTCTTTCTGAAGCATGGTGTCTTCACTATTCTCTTGCATGGCACTTCCCTTCCAAACTGTAAACCTGAAACATTAAACCTGAACCCCTACGCAACGCCCATGCCGCCGTCCACTCGCAATGTCACACCAGTAATATAGCGTCCGGCTTTCGAGCATAGCAAGACCGCAGCGCCGGCCGCGTCTTCAGGCAGCGCGAAATCACGTAGGGGGATGCCGACGCGAACCTTTTCCGCATACGCCGGATTGTTGAGCGCCTCGGCGTTGCGGTCGGTTGCGAAAACACCTGGGCAGAGGTTGTTGACCGTGACGCCGTCCGCGCCGCACTGCTTGGCCAGATTGCGGATGAGGTTTTCGAGCGCCGCTTTGCTGGCCGCATAGATCGGCATCTCAGGATGAGGTTTCACCTCCTGTACGCTGCCGACAGAGATCATGCGTCCCCAGTGTTGCCGGCGCATAGCGGAATAGGCGATCTGGAATAACTGGTATGTCGCATGGAAATTCACCTGCATCTGTAACAGCGCCTCGGATTCCGGCACTTCCAGCCAGGGACGGCGCACCTGCACCGATGCGTTGGCGATAATAATATCCGGCTCACCGATCGCAGACGACGTCGCGGCGTACAGCGCCCGGGCGCAGCCCGGCTCACCGAGGTCGCCGGTCACAGCCGCGCTCGCCGGAGTAAAAGCGCGCACGTCGGCGAGCGAACAGTCAAGCGCGTCACTCGCCCGCACACCATGAACGGCGACCGTCGCGCCGCACTCCGCCAAAGCGCGGGCTATCGCCCGTCCGATCCCGCGCGCCGAACCGGTAACCAACGCGCGACGTCCCGTCAATGAAAAGGCCTCTTTCACACTGTCGATCTGCTTCATGCTTTTGATCCTTCATAGTCATTGTTAAAGAACAGGGCACATGCCGCCAGGATGATCACACCTCCCAGCAGATATGAAAACGAAAGCGAGGCGAGCCCAAACGGCAGGCCGAAACGCGATTTTAGATATCCCAGCACTGTCGGCGAGAACGAGCCGACCAAAAAAGCGAACGAGAGCATCAACCCGGTCGCGGTGGCGCGGTACTGGGGCTTGATCACATCAAACAGCGACGCGAACAGATTGGAGTCGTAGATGCCGCGGAAGAGTCCGAAGAGACCGAGCATCGCAAAGCAGAACCACTCCGATGTCCCGCGGGTCATCAGATAGATAAAAGGTGCGCCCAGCAGCAACCCTAGGATGTTCGCCTCGAAACGGATGGTCTTGCGGCGTGCGGCCAGCCGGTCGGTCAGCCGCCCGCCCGCCATGACACCGATGAAGGCGCACACGAAGTGAAAGAAAACGGCTACAAAGCCGGCCTTCTCCGGCGTGAAGCCGAACTTCTCGATGAGGAACGTCGGTGTCCATGTCTTGAAGCCGACATCGACATAAACCATGCAGCCGAAGGCCACCGCCAGCATCAGGGCCGAGCGCTTCCCCATAATATGGCCCAGGGTCTCGCGCAACGTGACGCGCGCGGTCCCCAACACTTTCTGATTGGGCGTGTCACGCAGGAAAATAAGCAGAACCAGCGACCAGAGAATGCCCGCCGCGCCAAAGATCACAAACGGCGCGCGCCACTGCATCGCGAAGGTTTGCGAGAGATAACCAGAAAAATAACCGCTGAACATGATGCCGGCATATAGCGCGGTCTGATGGATCGAAAAGGCGGTCGCGCGGCTTTTCTCGTGAAACTGACTCATTAGCGAGGTGGCCGGCGGATAGTAGAACGCCTCGCCCGCGCCGAACAAAACCCCGTAAAAGAGGATTAATGAGACAAGTCCACCGCCGAACCCGGTCAATAAGGTTCCGACGCTGAACACCAGTACGCTGAACAGCAGTTGCCACTTACGGCGCAGACGGTCGCCCAGAAAACCAGCCAGCGGCACACACAGCCCGTAACAAGCGATGAAAACCGAAGCCACCATGCCGGCCTGCACGTCACTCAGGCCCAGTCCGCCCACGTCTGCGGCCGCTTTTATCTGCGTCAGAACCGTGCTGTAGATCTGGCGGTTGCCCTGATTCAGAAAAAACGCCACGCACAGCAGGCCTACCAACTGCCATTTATACGACGGCGGAACCTGTCCATTACCCGCTACGCAGTCTTGCCTCATGATTGACTCCCTTGCCGGACCATTCGTGCTCTGTGTTTCCAGTGGTTTAATCTCACCCCGCACATACAATTTAACGCAACGGGGGTCGGTAAACTAGGGGCTTTTGCGCAAAAAAAGTATCAGTTTCGCGCATGTCTGCGCGATCCGCGCGTCTTTGAACTTGCATTTCAAGCCCAAAAACAGAGATTATAACGATTTTGCCAGCGCTTTATAGTTAACTGAAAGGTTGTCATGGAACACGTTTTTGTGGGGTTCGGTTTTGGGCCCATCCAGTCGGGACTGTTCGCCAAAGAGGCGTACGCGGGCGGACGTTTTTCAGAGATTGCGGTGGCAGAGGTTGACCCCGCGCTGGTGGCAGCGGTGCGCGGCAACAAAGATTGCTACGCCCTGAACGTGGCCACCGCTGACGGCATCGAGCAGGTGCAGATCGAGGGCGTAACGCTGCTCGATCCGGCGCAGCCGGATGACGAGCGCCGCTTGAGCGAAACGCTGAGCCGCGCCACGGAGGTTGTGACCTCGCTGCCTTCGGTTGCTTTCTTCACGCGCGGCGGTGTCGCGAGCGTGGCCGGGCGCATCGCCGCAGGTCTGTGCGGTTCAGAGGGGCAGACTGTCGTATACACTGCCGAGAACAATAACCATGCGGCAGAAATTCTGCAAAAGGACGTGCAGGCAGCCATGCCGCAGGGTGCGCGGCCGCGCACGGCGCAGTACCTGAACACCGTGATCGGCAAGATGAGCCAGGTCATCAACGACCCAATGGAGATCGCGCGGCGTGGACTGGCGCCGGTCGCGCCGGGATTCCCTCGTGCATTTCTGGTCGAGTCTTTCAACCGCATCTTGGTTTCTAAGATCACGCTGCCAGGCTTTGAGCCCGGCATCACGGCTTTCGAGGAGAAGGGAGACCTGCTGCCTTTTGAAGAGGCCAAGCTTTACGGCCACAACGCCATCCACACGCTCTTGGGCTTTTTGGCTCAGGACTGCGGACTCGCCCTGATGTCGGACCTGCGCGAGCGGCCAGAGCTGCTGGATCGCGCCCGCAAAGCCTTCATAGACGAGGCTGGCACGGCGTTGGTCAAGCGTTACCGGGATCACGGCGACAAGTTGTTCACGAATGATGGGTTCCGAGCGTACGCAGAGGATCTGCTTGAGCGCATAACCAACCCGTATCTCTCGGACACGGTGGCGCGAGCCACGCGCGACCCGCTGCGCAAACTCGGGCGCTCTGACCGTATCTTCGGATCGATCCGGCTTTGCCTTGAGCAGGGCGTGGAACCGATTAACCTAGCGGCCGGAGCACTGGCCGGGATGCGTGCGTTGGCGGCAGACAAGGAGTGTCCGGCCAGCTCGGCTTTCGAACCATTGCGCACCGGCCAGAATCTGGATGCCGACGCCTTCGCGCAGTGCCTGACCGCCCTTTGGGGCGATGCGTGTGTGGACGATGAACTACGCGCGCTCTCCAGCTTGCTCCAGCGCGCACAGTAGGTAGCCGGTTTTCGTTATATCGAAACGGGCTTCCCTCAAATGCGCCAATGCGGTACATTAGAGGCATGAAAAACTGTATCACAACCGCATTGATTGTTTTGGCGGCGTACAGCGCCGCGGCGGGCGGAGGCTTCCCGCAGTTTTGCCGAGCACGTCAGATAACTTCCGGCCCGAAAGAGCACCTCTTCGCCAGCTATTACGCGATTAACTCCTGGAGCGCGGACAACCGTTACGTCACTGTCCTGCAAACCGACATGCGCAACGGCCTGTCGACCGTTAATGAACCGGCGGTACTGGGGCTGGTCGACTTGCGCGAAAATAACCGCTTTATTCCGCTGACGGACACGCGCTGCTGGAATTTTCAGGAGGCCACCATGGCTCATTGGCTGGCCACCGACCCCAACCGTAAATTCATCTACAACGATCTGGTGGACGGAAAGTTCGTTTCGGTGATTTTCGATATCGAGACCAAGACAAAGAAAATTATCCCTTATCCGATCAGCGCGGTCGCGCCCAACGGCAAGGAAGCGGTCAGCATCAACTACGCACGGCTGCGTCTGACACGTCCGGATTACGGGTATGACGGCAAGGGACAAGACGCACGCGAAACGGTCACCTGGCCGGAGGACGACGGCCTTTCACTAGTCAACCTGGAAACCGGCGAAGCGCGACTGATTGTCTCCACTGCCTCGGCGCGTGCGCTAATGCCAAAGGTCGCCGAGGGCAAAGAGTTGGCCTATTTCTGCCACACGGTCTTCAGCCGCGACGGTTCGAAAATCTTCTGGCTGGCGCGTTCGGTCAATCCTACGACAGCCCGAGGGTGGCAGACCACCTCGTTCACCTGCAACCGTGACGGCACAGACGTGCGGCGCTGCTTCCCGGACGGCTGGGGCGGCTCGCATTTTAACTGGCTTGATGGCGACCGTCTGATGGTCACAGCCAAATACATGGACAAGGTCTTCAGCCATGTTCTTTTTACCGTCGGCAAGGAAGACTACACACGTGTCGGCATGGGTCTGCTGGATTTCGACGGGCACGGCGTTTTTTCCGATGACGGCAAGTGGATGGCCACCGACACCTATCCAGACAAAATGGGCGAGCGCAAGCTGATGGTGCTGCGGATGAGCGACCAGGCGATCTTGCCGCTCGGCGCATATCTGGTGCCGGAGCTTTACCGGGAAACTTATTCGCGCTGCGACCTGCACCCGCGCTGGCGTCCGGACGGCAAGATGCTGGCGTTCAACTCCGTTCATGAGGGGACACGGCAGGTTTACGTGATGGACATCGCGGAGTGATTGGAAAGCCGACCACTTTGGGTTACGGGCGAAAACGAGCGGGTAACTGGAACATCGAACATTAAACGTTAATCCTTAAACGTTAAACCTTAAACCTTAAACGTTAAACTTTGAACGTTGAACGTTAAACCTTGAAGTTATAGAGAAACGAGGGGGTGGGAGATGAGAAAAGCTTGGTTAATGGCTGTTTTGGCGGCTGGTGTTTGGTCGGCTGCCGGGGCAGGCACCGAGAATCTGGTTAAGAATCCGGGGTTCGAGGAGACCGATGCGCCCGGCACCACTATGGCATGGAGCGATCGCAAGCCGGTCTACCGCTTTATCGACGGTTGCGGCCGCATGGGCAGCCGAGGACTGGCTTTCGACAACAACGATCCAAAATTCTACTCGTTTCCCACGCAGCCAATCGCTTTCGAACCGGGCGCTTGCTACGAGTTCGAAGTTTGGGTGCGTACCGAAGCACTGGAAGGCGAGGAGTCCGGTGCATCAATCTGCATGGAGTGGTATGGCGCCGACGGCAAATGGCTCGGCGGGGCCTACACGGAAGGCGTTCGCGGCACCAGCGAAGGATGGGTGCGCGTCAAAGGTAGCGGGCGGGCCATACCCGAGAAAGCCGCTCGTGTGGTGGTGGCGCCATACGTGCGTCGCGGCATGACCGGAAAGGCCTGGTTCGATGACATGCGCGTGTCGCGTTACTACCCTCCGCTGGCATCGACCGTTAGCGCCTCCTGTTACCGCCACGTCGCAGCATCCGGGCCGGTGACCTTCTCTGCCGCTTTGGGCCTGAAACACTCCGGCATCAAGGCGGACGAGTGTGCGGCATTGTTCGTGTTTAAGGACAAGTCCGGTGCCACACTGAAAAAACTCAAGCCGGAAATCCTCGAAGAAGCGCGCGCTCAGATTACGCTGGATGCGACTGAACTACCGATTGGAGAGAGCCGTGTGCATTTTGAAATATCGGCGCGGGACGCGGCGGCTAAAGGTACGGCCTCGACTTTTTTCCGGCGTGTAGAGCGGCTGCCGGAGCGCAAAGCCTATATCGACGCCCACCGTCGCCTGATCGCGGACGGCCAGCCCTTCTTTCCGCTGGGCATGTACTGGTCCGGCATCAAAGAACCGGATCTAGAAGTTTACGCGAAAGGGCCTTTTAACTGCCTGATGCCTTACGGCAGCCCGAGCACCAACCAGATGGATCTCTGCCATGCTCACGGGTTGAAAGTTCTGTACTCCATCAAAGACCTCTACCACGGCACGCGCTGGGCGCCGAAACACATAAAGACCGCCGAAGACGAGACGGCTGCAATCAAACGCACGGTGGAATTGCACCGCCACCATCCGGCACTCCTGGCCTGGTACATCAACGACGAGCTGCCGATCGAAATGAACGACCGTCTGGCTGCGCGGCAGCGCCTGATGGAAGAGCTTGATCCCGACCATCCCACATGGGTCGTGCTGTACCAATATGATCAGGTAGGCCGCTATATGGACACTTTCGACGTCATCGGCACCGACCCCTATCCCATACCTAAAGAACCTGTCGGCACGGCCTTGGAGTGGACGCGCGTCACGCGCGACCTGAGTCATAACTCCCGCGCCCTGTGGCAGGTGCCGCAGGTCTTCGACTGGGGCGCGTACCGCAAGGGCGTGGAGCAGGAGAAGGCCCGCGCGCCGACACTGGCCGAGATGCGGGCCATGGCCTGGCAGTGCATCGCGGCAGGCGCGAACGGTCTAGTATTTTACTCGTTCTTCGACCTGCAAAAGATGAACGAGCGCAACCCTTTCGAGCGGCGCTGGTCAGAGGTGTGCGAAATGGCCGCTGAGATCAAACGTTTCATGCCGATACTGCTTTCGATTGAGCCTGTGCCGTCAGTAAAAGTGGAAGCGCCTGTATCTGTAGAGACGCGTTTGTGGCGGCATGCTGGATCGGTTTATCTGCTAGCGGTCAACGGCGCGGACGAGCCGGTCGAGGCCAAGGCACAAGTTGCAGGTGGGTTCAAGTCTGTAGTGCCGCAGTTCGGCCCGGCACCCGACAACGATGGCAATGGCGGCCTGACTTTCAAATTGACTCCGTTGGAACCTGTGCTGGTGCGGATGGTTTATTAGACGAATACTCGAAGGGAGATGCGCCATGGATGCTGATCGCCTGCTGCGTGGTTCACTGAAAGTTTCTTGCATCCACTCATTATGGATGTGCGTGTCGGCCGCGTTGCTGTCAGCACTCTGCGGTTGTAAACTCGCACCCTCGGATGGCCCAAAACCGCTGGCGGACACAACTCCGGTCGCGGTGTTTACCGGCTACCACTGGAAGACCCTGGCCGGCCAGCCCGGCGGCCTCGGCAACGTGGACGGCAAAGGCGCACTGTCGCGCTTCTGCCAACCGCATGGGCTCGCCTTTGACGCGACCGGAAACCTCTATGTGGCTGACTATTACAACTACGCCATACGCAAAATCGCGCAGGACGGCACGGTCACCACTCTGGCCGGTGCCGTGGGCCAAGCTGGCTGCACTGACGGGCTGGGCAGTGCGGCGCGTTTCGGCAAGATTGCCGGATTGGCCGCTGACGCGGCTGGCAACGTGTATGTAGCCGACACCGACAACCATGTGATCCGCAAAGTCGCTCCGAACGGGCTGGTTACCACTTTGGCGGGATCGGCGGGCGCAGCCGGCTATACCGATGGCAAGAGCTCTGACGCGCGCTTCCGCTCGCCGCATGACGTGGCGGTGGACAGCAAGGGCAATTTGTATGTGGCTGATGCCGGCAACCATCTAGTGCGCCGGGTCGACGCTTCCGGTGCCGTGGTAACGCTTGCGGGACAGATCGAAATCAAGGGCGGCGTTCCGGTCGGGGGCTATGCGGACGGCAAGGGCGCGGCAGCGCGGTTCCGCGCTCCACGCGGTGTTGCTGTTGATAAAGACGGTTTGGTCTGCGTAGCGGACACCGAGAATGCAGCGATACGCCGGATCACGCCGGAAGGCGTCGTGACTACACTGGCTGGCAAGGCGGGGCAGGCGGGCAACTCCGGAGGCAAGGGCGAGACAGCACGTTTCAACTATCCGCAGAGTCTGGCGTTGGCGCCTGACGGCAGCCTGTATGTCGCCGACACCTGGAACAGGCTGATTCGCAAAGTCTCGAAAACAGGAGAGGTGGAGACGGTCGCCGTGCTCTCCGGCAAGCTGACGTCTCCGCGCGGAGTGGCAGTCGATAAAGACGGAAACCTAGCGGTGTCCGATACTGAACTTCAAACGATCAGCCTTCGCAAAGCGGACGGGACTTTCGCGGTGCTAGCCGGCAGCACCAGCCGCCACGGGCACGCGGACGGAAAAGGCGCCGAGATCCTGTTCAACCGGCCTACAGGCATCGCGGTCGACCGGCTCAAGAACCTGACAGTCTCTGACAATTTCAGCCATGTCATAAGGACGGTCGCGGCGGACGGTACGGTCAAAACCTTGGCGGGCAAAGCCGGAACGCAAGGGTTCGCTGACGGCAAAGGCGCATCCGCCTTGTTCTTCTGGCCTGCGGGTCTGGCGCGCGACGCCTACGGAGACATTTTCGTGGCAGATTCCGGCAACCACGCGATCCGTAAAGTTACGCCGGACGGGGTTGTGACAACTCTGGCAGGCGCGGGCGGCAGCGCAGGCAGTGCCGACGGGGTCGGCAACCAGGCGCGTTTCTCATCACCCTCCGATGTCGCAGTTGACGGTGGCGGAAACCTTTTTGTGGCTGACCGCGGCAACCACCTGATCCGCCGCGTGTCGGTTAAAGGCGATGTCTCCACCATGGCCGGCAGCGCTGGCAAGGCAGGCAGTGACGACGGTTTCGGCGAGTGGGCGCGCTTCGACAACCCAGGCGGGGTGGCGGTCGACAGGACGGGTTATGCTTATGTCGCAGATACCGGCAACCACACGATCCGCAAGATCGCTCCCGGCGGCGAGGTCACGACTTTGGCGGGCAAGGCAGGCGAGGCAGGCGGCGCGGATGGGCAGGGCGTTGCGGCGCGGTTCAACGGGCCAGCCGCCTTGTGGATCGATGCCGACAATAACCTGCTGGTGGCGGACCGCGACAACCACATGATCCGCAAGGTCACTCCAGCGGGTCTAGTCACTACTTTGGGCGGCAAGCCTAACCGCATGAGCTGCGCAGACGGATTCGGGACATCCGCCGTGTTTGCGCAGCCGTCGGGACTTACCTCTGACAATGACGGGATCCTGTATGTTGCCGACGCCTGCAACAACCGCGTCGCGTCGGGCTTACCCGGCAACGAGTCGGCCGTTTTCGCATGTGATGCAACGCCGCTCAAAAGCGCTGACGTTGCCGGATCGGCAGAAGCATCCATTTCGCCTTATGTGTGGGAGCTTTTTGTCGGTCAGCCGGGAGCGGCCGGAACTGAAGACGGCAAGGGTCAAGCGGCGCGGTTCAACGGGCCGCAAGGTTTGGCGTTAAGCGAGCGCGGCATTCTATTCGTGGCGGACTGCAACGGCAACGTCATCCGCAAAGTCACGTCCGTGGGCGAAGTAACAACCCTGCAAGGCACGGCCGGACGCATGACCGCGCCGATCGGCATAGCGTATCGCGCCAAAGGCTACTGCTATGTCACGGACATCTCTCATGTTGTCTGGCTGGTCACGCCTGCAGGCGATATCAGGCGCTTGGCCGGTGAACCCGCACGAGGCGGATATGCCGACGGGCTTGGCGGGCAGGTACGTTTCAACTACCTGCCCGGTGTTGCGGCGGATGGCAAGGGCAATGTTTTTTTGGCTGACCACAACAACCATGTTTTGCGCAGACTTGCGCCTGACGGACGGGTTTCGACGCTGGCCGGTACAGCCGGCAGCCCGGGCGATTTCGACGGCAATGGCGCGGCTGCGCGCTTTATGCTGCCGACTGCCGTCGCCATCGGACCCAAGGGAAATCTGTATGTGACGGACGAGAACCGGATCCGCAAGATCTCGCAGGGCGGCGAGGTCGTCACCCTGGCCTTCCCAGGAGTCCAGCTTGGACGGCTAGACGGAATCACCGTTGATAAAAAGGGCCGTGTCTATGCGGCTGACCGCGAAAATCATGTCATCTGGCGCATAACCGGTGACCAGCATATTGAGCGCTTGGGCAGCAGCGGGCTGGCCATGGGCGGCTCGGGCTGGCTGATTACCGGTATGACGGTGGACAGCCGTGGCACGGTATATGTGTCCGACGCGGTGCGTCACTGCATCATGCGGGGCAAACCCGCAGCCAAACGCTAAGCAACAGTTTCGAATCCGGCATTCCGCTGTGATGCTAGTGATTTATTTTAAAAAGTGGCCAGAAAGAAATCTGCGTGGCCGGGTTCCGGTCTGCCGATAATATGTTATACTCAAAAGCATGGCACAAGAATGGAATATCCGCCCGCGAGGGCACGTTTGCGGTATCTGCCTACAGCCTTTAGAAGACAAGAAACCGTGCGTCTCGGTTCTGCGCGAGAATGCCGAAGCTTACGAGCGTCTGGATTGTCATCCGGCCTGCTGGAGAGAGGCTCCGCGCGACTGGCAGCCTTTCAGCGTCTGGGAAGGCGAATACGAGGCCCCCGCGCCCGTGGCAGAGAAGCATGAGCCGGTACGCAAGGAAACGGCTGAGAACCTGTTGCGAAAACTAATAGCACTTGAAGACCCGGCCATGCAGAATGTCATGTATGTGCTGGCGATCATGCTGGAGCGCGGTAAGCAGCTTGTGGAGCGCGACACCAAGCCGCACGAGAGCGGCGGCCTACTGCGCGTTTACGAGCACAAGAAAAGCGGTGACACATTCGTGGTGCTAGACCCGCGTCTGCGCTTAGATCAGCTTGGCGAGGTGCAGCAGCAGGTGGTGTCGCTCTTGAGCGGTACGCACGCTCTGTCCGATGCACAAACAGAACCTGCCCAAACGTCGTGATCAAGGAGTCAGAATGATAAATACTGGAGGGCCACGCTCCTTCGTGGCCGCGGCTCATGCCGTGCGGTCGCGACAGAGCGCGCCCCTCCAGCACTGTGGCGCACAAGGCTTCGTCTGATATGTGCTTTGATCTGATCATATGCGGCGGAAAGGTCGTTGACGGCACCGGCGCGGCGGCGTTTGCCGCCGACATCGCCGTGACCGGCGACCGTATTGCAGCGGTCGGCGACCTCGCGGCGGCAGAAGCCGTACGCGTGATCGACGCTGCAGGCTGCGTGGTAGCGCCGGGCTTCATCGACGCACACGCGCATTCCGATGCCTACCTGCTGCTTGAGCCGGACGCGCCCAGCAAGCTGACGCAGGGCATCACCACCGAAGTCAACGGCCAGTGCGGCGGCTCGGCGGTGCCACGTTTGGGACAGGCCCGTCTCGCTTCCGACTGGGACTCGCAGACCTATCCGCAGCTTGCCGTCACCTCACGACGAGGCTTGAGCAACAGCGAGACCTCCGGTCCAACCTGGACCACTGTGGCGTGTTACCGCGAGCTATTCAACGCTGTGCGTCCCGCAGTCAACACGGTGCAGTTCATCGGCCACAACACCCTGCGCGCGGGCGTGATGGGTTACGAGCCGCGCGCTGCCAGTGCCGACGAGGTGCGCGCGATGTGTCGCAGGCTCGAACAGGCTTTGGACGAGGGAGGCTGGGGCCTCTCCACCGGACTGCTATACCAGCCCGGCAAATACGCAGCAGGCGCGGAGGTGCTGGCTTTGACCAAGACCGCCGCCGCACGCGGCGCAATGTACGCCACCCACATGCGCAGCGAAGGCGACCGCCTGCTGGAATCGGTGGAGGAAGTTTTAGGCCTTGTCCGTGCCACCGGCATACGCGCACAGATCTCGCACCTTAAGACTTCAGGGCCGGCAAACTGGCGCAAGATTGACCGCCTGTTGGAAATAGTTGCACAATCCCGGCGGGAAGGGGCGCAGGTGCACTCGGACCGCTATCCATATCTGGCGGCTGGCACCGATCTCGACATCGTGCTGCCCGAATGGGCGGCAGCCGGCGGACGCGAAGCGATTATGGCAAATCTAGCCGACCCCGTGGCGCGCGCCCGCGTGGAGGCCGAACTGGACGCGGGCGGACGCGACTGGACAGCCGTGATGATCGGCGGCGGCTGGAGCGATGAGACCCGCGCCTTCAGCGGATGCACCGTAGCCGAGGCATCCATGTCGCTGGGGCTCACTCCGGGTCAGGCGGTATGCCGTTTCATCAAGACGGACATGACGCGCACCGGTGCTTTCTTCTTCGGAATGTGCGAGGACAACCTAAGACGCATTTACGAGCAGTCTTGGGTGATGCCCGGCAGCGATGCCTCCTTGCGTGCGCCTTGGGGTCCGCTGGGGCAGGATCACCCGCATCCGCGCGCTTACGGAACGATGCCGCGTTTTTTGCGAATGATGACCGGCCGAATCGCTGGCATTGAAAAAATCTGCGGGCTCGTAGAGGCTGTACGCCGCATGACCTCCTTGCCTGCCGCCGCTTTCGGCATCCGCGACCGCGGGGAACTGCGCGTGGGGGCTTTCGCGGATATCGTTGTCTTCGCTGAATCTGAACTCGAGGACACTTCCACCTATGCAGCGCCGCACAATTTTTGCAAGGGTGTGCGGCAGGTGCTAGTCAACGGCACACTTTCACTCGACAACAACAAGTTCACGGGCGAGAGAAACGGGATGTTCTTAGAACGGTGACGCGACCTCCGGGCAGAGGGCGGCTATTTGCGATCTAGGGCATGGATCCGCTCGCCCCCCAGTACTGCGGTCAGACGTACGTTGGGGGAGGCTAGTGTCCTGACGAGCTGTGCGACGTATGGTTGTCTCGGAGGGACTGCGGCTTAATCCGTTGCGGCTTGTTTTCGTGTAGCGTATAATGCGCACATGCAGAGCAAATTAAATACGACTGTAGCGCTGGCCGTGATGTGCGGCTTATGCGCGCTTGGGGAGATTTCCATGAAACCGTTATGGCGCAATCTGACGGAAGAGGAAGAGCGGGTGATCGTAGGCAAGGGCACAGAGCGCCCGTTCTCGGGCAAGTACGAAAAACATAGCGATCCCGGAGTCTACGCCTGCCGGCGCTGCGGCGCGGCACTCTACCGCGCCGAGGACAAATTCGACGCGGGGTGCGGCTGGCCGGCGTTCGACTCCGAGGTGCCCGGCGCGGTGCGGCGGCAGGCTGACGCCGACAATCAGCGCGTCGAAATCCTTTGCGCGACCTGCGATGGACATCTGGGCCATGTCTTCAGCGGAGAACGTCTGACGCGCCGCAACGTGCGTCACTGCGTCAACTCCGTCTCGATGGAATTCGTGCCAGATGCGGAACTTGATCAGCATTTTGCGCGGGCCGTTTTTGCGGGAGGCTGTTTTTGGGGCGTCGAGTATTTCCTGCAAAAGTCTTTTGGGGTGATCCGCGCGGTTAGCGGCTACACCGGCGGGCACAAAGAGTTTCCCTCGTACAAGCAGGTGTGCGAAGGCGGCACTGGGCACATCGAGGCGGTCGAGGTCTTGTTCGACCCGCGCCAGACGAGTTACGAACGCCTTGCGAGACTTTTCTTCGAAACGCACGATCCCACGCAGCTTGACCGCCAGGGGCCGGATGTCGGCGAGCAATACCGCTCGGTGATCTACTATGCGGATGATGAGCAGAAAGCCGTGGCGCAGCGGCTGATCGCTCTGTTACGCGAAACAGGCTTCAAGGTGGTCACACGCCTCGAGCCTGCCGTCAAATTCTGGCCCGCCGAGGATCACCACCAAGATTACTACTTCAAAAAAGGCTCCACTCCTTACTGCCACGCCCCGGTCAACCGCTTTGATTGACAGGCTGCTATTACATGTAAGAACGACGCTCGGGGTTCTGGGATTAAACGAAAGGGGCAACTTGAACGGGCAACGTTAACCTTACAACGCTCAATACCCAATTTATACGAAATACGCACCCTATCTCTAGCTTGCTTTAAACTAAGCCTTTTTTATATACTTATTGCGTTGGAGGCATTCTGAAATGCCTTAAGTACCGCTATCTGATACAGCAAAGGGAAAATCGGCATGAAACGCATCATACAGTGCCCGAAATGCGAAGCCAAACTCTCAGTTTTTGACATAGGCAA
>JAQVQN010000198.1 GCA_028701555.1 Kiritimatiellia bacterium
TCCCGCGAAGTCAGGCGATCTCGGCCTGCCGCGTTTCACCTGGTGGCCCCGCACGGGCAGCGCGGAATGGATCCGGTACAATTTCAGCAAGCCGGAGAAAGTGGCGGCGGCCGAGGTCTATTGGTTTGACGACGAGGGTGTCGGCCGGTGCCGGGTGCCGCAGTCGTGGCGGTTGACCTATTACGACGGCAGCACCTGGCGGCCGGTGCCGAACGCCTCCGGATATGGTACAGAAAAAGATAAATTCAATGCCGTGACGTTCGACGCCGTGACAGCCACGGCCATACGGATTGAGGCGCAGTTAAAGCCGGAGTTCTCCGGCGGTATCTTGGAGTGGCGGTTATCGAGTGACGAGTGACACGCAAAGGAGAAGTCATGAAAATGAGTGCGGTATGGGAACTGGCTGGTTTCGCGTTTCTGGTCGCGGGGATGACCGTGCGTGGCGCGGTGATCCGTGACGATTTCAGTGTCCCGCATGACTATCTGGCGGACGGGGTGGTGGGAACCTACTGGGACGGGTTCTTCTACAACGTCGCCGGCGGTAACGCGACGGTGTCTATCGCGAATGCCGACACCGCGAACGCGGGACGGCTCACGTTCCGGTCAGCCCAAGGTAACTGGGAGAACGCTGATGCAGACGGCATCCTGCTCTATAAAACCGTCGCCGGAGATTTCGACGCCATGGTGCGGGTTGTCAGCATGAACACCGTCCAGTGGCATGACGCGGGGATCATGGCGCGTGTGGCTGACCCTGGCGATGCAGGTGCAGGCGAAGACTGGGTCGTGGTCAAGCACTTTCAGAATTCGAACAACAACGGGCACCGCAGTACCGACAACGGCGTGGGTGTGACGGAGGTTGTCGGAGGCGTGGCACAACCTTGGCTTCGTTTGGCGCGTGTCGGCAACACCTTTACCAGTTATCGCAGTACCGACGGCTTGGTGTGGTCCCGTATCGCCTCTTCTGTGCGAAACGACATGGGTGGCCTGCCGGTACAGGTGGGATTGTGGCATGCCACGTTCAGCGCCAACGAGGGAACGGCGGTTTTTGATAATTTCGTTTTGCGGCAGTTTGGACTGTGGGGGCTTGACGGCGGCGGGAGTTGGGGCAGTACGGAGAACTGGAGCGGCGCAGTGCCGGAAGGCGCGTCAGACTGGGCCATCTTTCCCGATACGATCAGGAAGTACTGCCGTGTCATGCTGGATGGCGACCGCACGCTCGGCTGGTTGATGTTCGGCGTGACCAACGGATCCTCGTGCTTTCTTGAGGCCGGGACAAACGTTCCGCAAAGTGCTTTGGTCATCGATGACTCAATGGGCGATTCCGGCAATTTCCCGTATGTCGAGGTGTATGCCGGAAACCATGCCATTGCCGTGCCGGTTGTGTTGTCCAACGGTGTGAATGTCGCGGCAGCGTGGGGGACATCTCTGACATTGTGCGCACCGGTTTCAGGCGCGGGCGACCTGGTCAAAAGCGGTGTGGGCACACTGACTCTGTCGAGTACAAACCGATACGGCGGAGCAACGCGGATAGACGCAGGCGGCTTGAAGCTCATGCCGATTCCGGCCGGTGTCAAGGCGTTCTACCATTTCGACAGTGCCGCGGCGCTGGGGCAGGACAGTAGCGGACTCGCAAACGACCTCACCGCCGTGGGATCGCCGTCGTATGCGTCGGCAGGCAAACAGGGCGGGGCCGTGTATTTGGACGGCAGCAGCCACTTCACCCGCGGCGTGTTCCCTGCGGGAGTGCCGGTCGGCGGCACCCCTTATACCATCGCACTGTGGATCAAGGACGGCGGATCACCGAACGATGGAGGCTTCTGCGGCTGGGGTAACAACGCAGCCAACGAATGTAACAACTTCCGTCTGTCAGGCTCTAACGGACTGAACAACTACTGGTACGGTACCGGAAACGATTTCAATCTGACCGGGCTGGCCACAAATTTAAAGGACGGACAGTGGCATCATGTGGCGGTCACGTGGGACGGCGCGACCCGGATCATTTATGTGGACGGTGCGCCGGCGGGGTCATACAACCGTTCGGGGCTGAACGCGCAGGCGGCGAACTTTGTCGTGGGCAAGACCACGGCAGCGGTCGGCTTTAAAGGGTGGCTGGACGAGGTGTTGATCGCAGACCGCGTGTTGGGTCAGACCGAGTTGAATGCCCTGATGGACGGACCGCCCAGAATAAATCTGCTGCCCCCCGCCTGCGCGTTGCAGGTGAATGCCGACGCGCATCTGTACCTTAACGGTTGTGAACAGGCCGTCGCCTCTTTGAGCGGGGCCGGACTTGTGATGAACGGCCCGCTGGTAAACTCGACCTTGACGGTGGGCGATGGGACGGACCGTGTGTTCTCCGGTACCTTGAGCGGTGCATTCACGTTGAATAAAGTAGGGCCGGGAACACTGACCCTTTCAGGCTTCAATTTCAACAGTGGGGTTGCGGTCAATGCGGGATGCCTCAAACTCAAGTCGTTCCCGATCGCTCCCTTGTTGGCACAAAGCGTGGCGTGGTATGACGCGGACGATCCTGCGACTCTGACGACCAACGCGGCCGGTCAAGTCACGCTTTGGGCGAACAAAGGTTCAGCGGGCAATACGTTTGATGCGACCCAGGTGACGGATGGCGCCGGGCCGACCGTCTTGACTGAGGCGTTTAACGGCCGGTCGGTGCTTTCGGTGGATGGAACGACAGGCTTGCGGACCTCAGGCAATTTCGGTGTTGCCGGTTCGCAAAACCGAACGTTCTTCGCGGTGGGGTGCCGCAAGAACAATGGGAAGATGTGTTTTGCGCATACGGGTGAAGGAACGGTCAGCAAAGCTTTCGGTATCATCAGCGATGGTGTTTTCCTCTTTAATTACATTTGGGGTAACGACATCAAATTCGCGGCGCGTCCTAACAATGTCTACGAGGTTTACAGCTTTATGAAGTCGGGCGGCACAGGCTCTGCGAACATGATCAGCGACGGCTTCGTCACGCGAGGATCCCTGACGATGACCGTGAACACGACAGATACGCCGCTTTATCTCGGATCGCGGTTCTCCGAAACGTGCAACGGCAATCTTGCGGAGGTCATCATTTTCAACCGCGATCTGACGCTGGCTGAACGGGCGGCAGTTGAAGCATATCTGATGGCGAAGTGGCTTTCGGGCGGCAGGCCGTTTCATTTGGCGGGCGCTCCGGTGTCCGTGTCTTCGGGCGCGACCGTGAATCTCGACGGAACAAGTCAGACGGTTTCGGATCTGAGCGGGAGCGGGCTTGTCACGAACGGAACACTCACGGTCGCCGGGACGCTTGCGCCCGGGGGTACGAATGAGATCGGGACGCTGACCCTTGCCGCCGACGTGTCGTTCGCCGGCGGCGAGCTGCTGGTCGATGCGACGGCAGGCGGCGCGTGTGACCGTATCGACGTCAAGGGCAGTCTAAACTTGGACGGATGCGAGCTACGTCTGCAGCAGCCGTCTCAGCTCAAGGCTGGAGCCCGCTATGTCATTGCCACCTGCGCACCCGGTACGCTGACGGGGACGTTTGCCCCCGGCTTTGAAGGATCAGCCAGGTGGAAGGTGGCTTACAACTCGGAGAACGGGACGGTTACGCTGGTGAACAAAGGCCTTCTGATCACAGTGAACTGACGGTGGGCAGGACGCAGGTGGCCGCAAAATCGGGCAACGGGATGACGTTGACCGGGCAACCATAGGCCGCTTGCAGGAGATCGGGGCGGAGGACGTCCGCAGGTGCGCTGTCGGCGAGTATGGCGCCCTGGCACAGCAGGATGATTCTCGGGAAAAACTGGCTCGCCAGGGTGAGGTCGTGCACGACCATCAGGAGCGTCATCTGGCGTTCGCGATGAAGACGCAGCAGCAGGGCCATGAGGTCCATGCGGTGGCGGATATCCAGATGTGAGGTGGGTTCGTCCAACAGCAAGATCTCGGGTTGTGCCGCCAAGGCCATGGCCAAGGCCAGCCGCTGGCGTTCGCCGCCGCTCATCGCCTGCATCGGGCGTTGTTGCAGGTGCCAGGTATGGGTCAACGTCATCGCGTCCTTCACGGCAGCGTGATCAGCCGGGGAAGGGCCGCCGAAGCGCGGCAGATACGCTGTGCGCCCCAGCGATACGAATTCATAGGCCGCGAACGGGATGTCCTGCGGTATCTCTTGCGGGACTACGGCCAGACGCTTGGCGAGCCCTTGCGTGCCCAGTCGGGCGGGGTCGATGCCGGCAATGCGTCGTACGCCCTGCGCCGGAAGCTGGCCGGTGATCACGCGCAGCAACGACGATTTGCCCGCGCCGTTAGGCCCGACCAGCGCGGCGCGTTCACCGTGGCCCAGATGCAGCGTGACATCGTTCAGCACAGGCTGGCCGTTGTAGGCGGCTCGGATATGTTCCAGGTGAATCATGAGGTCGGACGCCTGTTGACGTTACGAAGAAGCAGGTAGAGGAAAAAAGGTCCGCCCGTGAGCGCGGTGACCACCCCGACTGGAATTTCACGGGGCGCGAAAAGCAGGCGCGCAAGCGCATCGCAGACGACCAGAAAGGTGCCGCCGCACAGTGCCGCGGCCGGCAGCAGGCGGCGGTGGCTCGCGCCGGTCAAGCGGCGCAGCGCGTGCGGAACAATCAGGCCGACAAATCCGATCACGCCGGAAAGCGAGACGGCTGCGGATGTGGCCAGCGCTGCGGCACCGAGCACCAGCGGCAAGGCGATGCGTGTCTCAACGCCTAGGTGGCGTGCGGTCAAACGGCCGAGCAGCAGGGCGTTCAGTGCGTGGCTCTGGCTGAAAAGCAGCGCGGCTGAAACGGCGACCAGTGCGACCACAGTCAGCACAAGCGGCCATGACGTCGCCTGCAGGTTGCCCAGCATCCACCAGGTGATGCTGTGAACCGCCCGTGTGCTGGCCAGGGAGAGCACGAGCATCAACAGGCTTGAGAGCATCGAGCCGGCTACGACACCGACCAGGATCAGGGTGTTGGGCGCGTATTGACCGGCACGCCCCGAGGCTAGGCAGACCAGCAACAGGGTCAGCCCGCCGACCACGAACGCGCCGGCAGGCAAGGCGAGCGGAGTCCATTGCGTGAGGCCGGTCACGATCGCCAAGGCCGCGCCGAGCGAGCCGCCGCTGCTCACGCCGAGCACATAGGGCTCGGCCAGCGCGTTACGCC
>JAQVQN010000199.1 GCA_028701555.1 Kiritimatiellia bacterium
GTTGAGATCAAAAACGCCAGCCACTGCATTGGTGTATTCCGCGAAGACCAGCGCGCTTTCAGCGGGATCCAGCGCCACATAGCAGGGCGGCGTGACGCCTATGGGTTTATGGTTGAGCGGCAGCAGATTGTCACCTTTGACCGCATACGCGGCAACGACACCGTTGGTGGCGTTAGCGCCATATTGGGGCAGACCCTGTCCGGCGTAGAGCACGGTGTTGCCTTTTTTTAGCGTCAGGTGAATGGCATTCTCGATTTTACCGACAGAACCGATAGGCCGGAAAGTTCCGTGTTCAGTGTCGGACTCTAAAATGTAGATGCCTTCTTTGCTATCGTTCGTGTAGCAGCCAATGTAAGTTAAATATATCATAACACTCTTATGCTGAATTCACAGCCGCAGTAATTCTGGCGGTATAGGCCCAAGCTTTCAGACATTTGCATGCTTTTTCTGAAGCCGCCTTCTTTCTTGAAATTGACCGCCAAGAATCTTTCGCGGTCCAATTCCTGGCCGACCTTGAAGATGGAGGGTGTGTGTTTGTGGGGGCTGACCGAGAGCGTGGTGGTGAACATGTCCAGTCCTTGCTGTTCCATCATGCGGAAAGTGCGTTCCAGACTGTAGCGGAAGCAACGTTCGCAGCGCGCCCCTTTTTCCAACTCTTGTTCGAAACCCTTAGCGACAAGTTCAAGCCACTCTTTATGATCGGGCTCATCCACGATTAGCGGCACATTCAGGCAGTCGGCTAGGCGGCGCAGCGTATCGAGGCGTTTGTGAAACTCGCTGTCGGGCGCGATGTTGCCGTTCGAGAAAAACAACCTGACGTCATGGCCGTAGTCACGCAAGGCCATGACGCAATGGCTGGCGCAGGTGCCGCAGCAGGCGTGCAGAAGAACTTTCATACTAATCTCTCGTCTGGAACGGTCGGGCTGAGAAATCCGAACCCGCATACTGACATAACCACAAACCTTTAACGACTATACCAGATGACTTATTTGATTACAATCGTCGGCGTGACGCGGCCGTATTCACCGTCATAGCCTCCGATGCGTTCTACGCGGCCTTGCCGCACGGCGAGCACGGCTTGCCCGATATCGCCAAAATTTTCCAGTGAGGCAGGGGGGGATTCTAGCAGGAAGGGCAGTTCTGGTCCGGCTTGCGTCAACAGACAATGATAGGCTTCGCGCACTTTTTTAGAATTAACGCCAAAACCGGCCTGCTCCGCTATCAGTTCAGGCAGGGGTATGATGTAGCGGTAGGGAAGGCGGGAAGTTCTAATGTTCTGGAGTTTTAAAGTTGTGGAACTATTACCGCTGACTTTGGCCCTCTGGTCTCTGCCATCTGACTTCTGCGCTCTGGTCTCTGCTGCCTGAATCTGTTCCAGCTCGATCACGCGGTGCAGTACGCCGACGGTGACCTCCTTGCCGCAGACCGGGCAAAGGTTGCCGAGGGCGATGCTCTGCTCAGGCGTCAGGCATGTCTTACACGCGCGGTGTCCGTCAAGATGGTATTTGCCTTCTTCCGGAAACAGATCGATTGTGCCGCCGCAGACTGCGGGATCTTGTGTGCGCAGACCTTCGATAATGGCGTTATAAGAGGGCTCTCCGAAAAACAGGTTGGCGTTGCGACCGAGATTGGCGGGCGAGTGCAGGTCAGAGTTGGAGACGAGTGCTACATCATCTAGGCAGCGTATGCGGCGGTTCATGGGTGCGTCTGAAGAGAGGCCGGTCTCGACCGCGAAAATATGACAGGAGAGATCGCCGAAACACTCTTCAATCGAGTCGAACCCTGATTTAGCGCCAAGCATTGAGAACCACGGAGTCCAGATGTGCGCCGGTATGAGGGTTGCGTGAGGGTCGATTTCCAGCAGGATTTCTAACAGCACGCGTGGATCGAGACCCAGGATCGGGCGTCCGTCAGAACGGATGTTGCCGATCTGCTCTAGGCGGAGGTTAAGTTTCGCTGCGGCTTCGAGCGACGGCAGCAGAATCAGGCTGTGGACTTTGCGAACCTTGCCGGCGCGCTTATAGATGCTGCTGATCTCGCCGGTAACCATGAAGCGCACGGGGTTCCGGCATTTTTCGGGGACATCGCGGTCGGGAATTTCACGTAACTCAGGTTTCAGCGCGTAAAGTCCGGGGGCTTCTTCGACAAGTTTCGATTGCAGTTCGGAGAACCACTGCGGGTGGGTGCAGTCTCCGGTGCCGCAGACGCTGACCCCCTTGAGTTGTGACCAACAATAGAGACCTTCAGGGGTGCACTGTGGGCTTGTGGCGCGCGAATAATGGGAGTGGATGTGCAGGTCGGCGTAATAAGAAGTCATCGGGAATCAGGCTATCTGAATATGAGTTGTAAGTTTTGAACTCTGAATTATAGGGGGTTGCGGACTGAATAGCCAAAATAAAAAGGGTTCCCTACAGCATCTAGGGAACCCTTATGCGTTTCCGCATGTCGACTCGTTACTCAGAAAACACATCCTTTCGCGTTTGTTTGAGTCCTTCAGCCGGTGTGTCTTTCAACACTCCGGGGCTGTATCTCCACTTTACCTTTTGCCGCGCTCAGGTGATAACTGCCGATTAGTTTCACAGTCAGCGAAGAGCGATTCATTGTCAGGCTTACGTACTGGGATCCGCTATGCAACCGGTTTTTTGGTTAGGCGAAAGTCGCCTTGCTTGTTGCCTGGTCTCTTCCTCAAGCCTTTCAAGCCCCTCTTCGTCTGTGTGGGCATATCGCCCGATCAGCCGATTCTCACAGGATTGCCCCTTTTCCCGTTACAAATCAATAAACCTCAACGGTCTTGAGGCGCAAAGCCCGGAAAAGATAAATCCTAAAACCTCCTTTCCCTCACGTTTGTATTGATGTCCTGTATCCCCAATCGTTGGCGTTAGTATAAGTGACCACCTGCAATCTGTCAACCCCATTTCGAAAAAAAATTTATTTAAATCGCGGCGGGGTTACACCCCGTTTTTCGAGGTGGCGGCAAGGAAGCTGTTCGCGTTGATGTTCGCGATCCTGAGGGGCAATAGCTTCTACAAAGCCCTTGTAGTGCTCTATATGGTTTAGTAATGTTTCAACTTGTATCCGGTGCTTTTCACGCTGCCATTTTTTTTATGCCAGTAAGAGTATCCGGATGAGCCTTTATTAATCAACTTCTGCCAGCAGTGAATCACGGTATACCGAATAAAAGGGATGTTATGTACTATATCGGCCCGCATGTTTCGATCGGGGGCGGGGTAAAGAACGCGCCCATCAACGCCAAAGCGCTGGGTGCCACCGGTTTTGGAATGTTTGTGAAGAATCAGCGGCAGTGGACAGCGGCACCGTATGCGGCGGCTGACATACAGTCTTTTAAAGAGCAGATGGCTGCTGACGGATACCCGGCGCAGCAAGTTCTGCCGCACGCGGGGTACCTGATCAATCTGGCGAATCCGGATGCGGAGGCGCACGCGAAATCAATGGGCTCGCTGCTTGATGAGCTGGGACGGTGCATGGCTTTGGGACTCGACAGGTTGAATTTTCATCCGGGCAGCCATTTGCGGCTGCTCACGCCGCAGGCGGCATGCGCACGCGTGGCGGATTCCATGAATCAGGCGATCGCGAAAACCCGGGGCGTCATGCTGGTGGTTGAGAACACGGCGGGTAGCGGGGGAAATCTCGGTTCGACCTTTGAGGAACTGCGCATGATCTTGGACGGCATTGACGACAAGTCGCGGATCGGCTTCTGCCTAGACACCATGCATGCTTTCGCGGCGGGTTTTGATCTGCGTACACGCGACGGTTTTTTGAAAACGATGGAACATTTTGATCAAACCGTGGGAATGCAATACCTGCGCGGCATGCACCTGAATGATTCTAAGGTGGATTTCAACTCGCACAAGGACCGGCACGAGTCGCTCGGATCTGGCCTGCTGGGGATTGAGGTTTTCCGGTGCATCATGCAGGACGAGCGTTTCGAGAACATCCCGCTGGTGCTGGAGACGCCGGACGAATCGAGGTGGGCGGACGAGATTCGGCAACTGATGGAGATGGCTGGGTGATGGGTTTTGCGGCTACGCCGCGTTTGCGCGTGCCGGACAAGTCCGGCAAAGTTGCGCCGTGGTTTAGAGGCCGCAAAGACTAGGATAGAAAGAGATAGGCTCTCGCAGGGACACATAGATGGAGTTGAGAAGAAAGGGGTGGGGATGAAAAAATGCATATTGAAAGTGCTGGCTGGATTGCCGTGTCTGGGACTTTGCAGCGAAGCGGTTTTGGGCATTGGCGGCAATCTGTCTTTGAGTGAACCGGCTGTCGCATTCGCCGGAAATTTTTTCAGCGTTGACTGGAGTTCACCTAAGTGTATCGGGTTGGAAGAGCCAGACGCTTCAGGCACGGTAAAATATCAACTGAAGATGGCGGATGAGGCAACCGTGGATGTTGCAGCAACGGTATCGCAAGGCGTCAATGGTGATCTGCTTTTGAGTTATTTGTTTACGCCGCAAGTTGAGATCGAGATCAACGGATTCTTTGTGGGTTGCACGATTCCTGTGCAGCAGATGGCAGGCGGCCGTTGGGCAGTAGACAACTTAAAGGGAGATTTTCCGCGGGAGCTTGGAAATGCGCACCTGCTGGGCGGTGCTTCCCGGGAATTACGTTTGGAGTGGCCGGGGCAGCCCCAGGGAGAGCTTGCAATTGTTTTTGACGCGCCGTCGGCTGTCATGATACAGGACAACCGGAAATGGGACTCAGAAAGCTACAGCATCAGGCTGGGGAGCGCGGGGCGAAAAAAATACGCGGCAGGGGTTCCTTTTAAAATAGCCTTTAAACTGCTGGCCGGCAATCGGGTCAATTTAACTTTTGACCGTCACCAGGTGTTGCAAGCGGGCCCGGACTGGGCGGAGATCGCGAACGAGAAAGATATCGAGCCGGGCTCTGCGCTGGATTTTTCAGGGATGGGCTTTGTGGACGGACCTGCGGGCAAGTACGGGTGGCTGAAGGCGGTTGGCCCTAATTTCGAGTTCGAGGGCCAGCCCGGTGTTGCGCAGCGGTTTTACGGGGTTAACTTTTGCTTTTCGGCTTGTTTTCCAAGTGCGGAGCAGGCGGATATGCTGGCGGAACGTCTTGTGCGGCTGGGATACAACAGCGTGCGCATTCACCACCATGACAGCTTGTGTGTGCAGG
>JAQVQN010000200.1 GCA_028701555.1 Kiritimatiellia bacterium
CCCGCGAAAACTTCGACCTGATCATTCTCGGGCGGCAGGGTCGGGGAGCGATCACGCAGTGGCTGCTCGGTAACGTCACTGGCAAGGTTTCGCGCAAGGCAACATGCCCTGTATTGATAGTGCCATTGGCTTTTATGGAAAAGCAGCCAGACAAGAAAGAGGGGAATCGTGATGGATAACGCAGTTAAGACCAGAGTTCTTGTGATTTATTACAGCATGTATGGCCATGTCGAGACCATGGCCGGAGCCGTGGCTGAGGGTGCGGCCAGTGTTGAAGGTGTCGAGGTGGATGTCAAGCGGGTGCCGGAACTGCTGCCGGAAGAGGCGGCTAGGAAAGCGGGTGCGAAACTTGACCAAGCCGCGCCGGTCGCGGCGGTAGAAGATTTGGCGAACTACGATGCGGTCATCTTCGGTGTGCCGACGCGGTTCGGCAACATGTGTGCGCAGATGCGCAATTTTCTGGATCAGACCGGCGGGTTGTGGGCCGCTGGACGGCTGGCGGGCAAGGTCGGCAGCGTATTCGTGTCTACCGGCACGCAGCACGGCGGTCAGGAGACCACAATCACATCGTTCCACAACACGCTTTTTCATCACGGCATGATTGTTGTGGGCGTACCGTATGCCTGCCCCGAGCTGGTTAACATGCAGGAGATCACCGGCGGTACTCCCTACGGGGCGAGCACGTTGGCGGGGAGCGACGGCAGCCGTCAGCCTTCCGTCAACGAGCTGGCGGTGGCCCGTTTCCAGGGGAGGCACGTGGCGGAGATCGCGAAGAAGTTGAAGTCCTGACGCGCATCGCGCATGACTTAGACCGACTGTGATTACGGCGGCGGAAGCAACAAGGATTGACCTTGGCCGCGCGAGGGTTAGCGATAAAAAACCAGCGGGTGCCTTGACGGCTGGGCGCAAGCCGATATAATATGATGGTTTACTGACTGTTGGGTATGTAAATAAAGGGTTACGGGACACCACTATGGCAGGCGAAAAAACGGATCAGACCGCGCAGCAGGCGCAGAATTTCTATAACAAAGGCCAGGCGGCTTTTGAGCGGGGCAACTTGGATATCGCGATTGACCTGCTGATGCAGTGTGTCACCAAGGCTCCGGGTTTCTCGCGTGCCCGCAAGGTATTGCGCGCCGCTCAGATAGCCAAATTCCGTAAGGATAAAAAAAGCGGGCTGTCGGCGCATATTCAAGAGGCGGGGGCAATATTTATGCGCATGAAAATCGCAGGACTGCTCAAGGCCAACAAAGCTGAGTCGGCGCTGCTGGAGTGCGAACGCCTGCTGGCAATTAATCCGCTGAATTCACAGAATGTCGAACTTGCGGTTCAGTCTGCTGACGCTGCCGGTCATCCGGAAGCGGCACTGTTCACGGTTGAAGCGGCCTACGAGAGTAACCCCGACGATATGTCTTTGCTGCGCAGGGTCGCGGATTATTACATGAAGGTCGGCGATTATGCAAAAGCCCGTGACGCTTATCTGAAGCTGAACGCTTTTCTGCCCAGTGACCAGACGATCTTCAAACAGCTCAAGGACGCGGAGGCGCGCGTGACCATGGCGGCAGGCTGGGAAGATGCGGCCGGCAAGAAGGAGGGGTACCGCGACCTGATCGCCAACAAGGAGCAGGCGCAGCAGCTTGACATCAAAGCCAAGGCGGTGGTGGCTGGTTCAGATGCCGACGCCATGATCGAGGATGCCAAGGCGCGCATCGAGAAAGAGCCGAACAACCTCAATTTCTACCGTGCCTTGTCGCGGCTGTATTCTCAAAACAAGCGCTATGAAGAGGCTATTGAGACACTTGAGGCGGCCCGCAAGATTAACGCCAGCGATCCTGAACTGGATCGAGCGTTGACGGTGGCCCGTATATCGGCTTTCGAGGCGCGGATTGAAGCTTTGAAAGCGGAGGGCAATGCCGCGGGCGCTGCTGAGGTGGAAGTCGAGATGAACCAGTTTGTCTTCGACGATTTGGTTTCGCGGGTGCAGCGTTACCCGAATGACCTCAGGCTGCGTTTCGAGTTGGGCTTGCAGTATTTCAAATACGAGTATTTCGACGATGCTATCGGGCAGTTACAGCTTGCCCAGCGCAGTCCCAAGGAACGTGTCGAGGCTTTGTATTATCTGGCACAGTGCTTCATCAAGAAGGGGCAGCGCGATATGGCCGTCATGCAGCTTGAGACCGCCAACGAGCAGTTGCCGATCATGGACGACCTTAAGAAGAAGATCGTCTTCGCGCTGGGTGACTTGTCCGAGCAGACCGGAGACATCGAGAAGGCGTTCAGTTACTATAAGGATGTCTACGGCGCTGATATTGGCTTCGAGGATATCGGGGCGCGCATGGAGCGCATTTACAAGCTGCGCCAGAACCAGCAGGGCTGACGCTCACCACGCGGCAGGTTTTGTGACACCCAGCAGTTTTGCGGCGTTACCGCCTAGAATTGCGCGGGTGTCTGCTTTTTTTAAGCCTGCTTTCCTTACGTACTCAATGCCGTCCGCGAAGCTCAGCCACGGCCAGTCCGTGGCGAACAGCAGTTTTTCGGGCGGGTGCTCGCGCAGGATGGACATGGCCGACCGGTTATCGTTGTCCTGCGGCAGGATGGAGGTGTCCAAATATACATCCTTGCCGAGCAGTTGTTCCGCAGTGCCGCCCCACTGGCGCCAGCCGCCCAGGTGCGCGGCTATGAAGCGCAGTCCGGGCACCTCCCTGATGACGCGCGCGACGCGCTCCGGGCCGCACAACGGTTCGAACGGGAACCCCACGTCGAAACCGCAGTGGCACTGCACGACGAGGTTGAGGTCAAGGCAGCAGCGGAAATATTCCAGCATCTCCGGGGAATCCAGGATGCATGGCTGATAGTAGGGGTGCAGCTTGACGCCGCGTATGCCGCGCTCGGCGACTTCGCGCAGACGGCTGAAACGCGCCTCGTCAGCCGGATGCACGGAGGCGAAGGGTATAAGGTGGCGTGCGGCCTCGGCGCCGCGCTCGCCTTTGCTGATGGCTTCGGCCTCCTCGATTATTACGGTGAACTGTTTCGGCTTGGTGGCGATCGGACAAATTACGGCGTAGTCCAGCCCGCTGGCACGCATTTCAGCCAGCAAGCCGCCTAGGGTGCCGTCCGCGATCGGCGTGATGGTGTTGTTCGCCTTCTCGCAAAGGTTTAGCAAAGTGCGCTCGGCTAGATTTTCCGGAAAAATGTGCGTGTGGACATCGATTAACATAATTTTTATCATTATAGGTGTGTGCCTGTGCAGAGGCAACCACGTTTTCGGGTGTGACGCAACGTGATCGTAGCCATAAATTGGTCTTTCATTGAATTCAGCAAGGTTTTGTGCTAACTTATAAACCCTTTTACGGGATAATGAGATGAAATGTGAATTTTGCCATAAGGCGGATGCTGAGACCGCAATACTGCTGGAAACGGACGGCGAGGTTAAAGAGCTTTTCGTGTGCCGTAATTGCGCGGCTGCCGCCGAGGGTGCCGCTAACAAAGCTGACGGCGCACACAGTGCGTCAGATCCGGTTGGACCGCCGTTGCCGTTGATGGGTATGATCCTTGATGCCGCCTTCGAGATTGTAGGGCGGGCCATGAGCATGTCGGATCTGACTTGCCCGTCATGCCGAATCACGCGTAACGAATACCGCAAGCGCTCGCGCTTGGGCTGCCCGGCTTGTTACGAGGCATTCGCCAAAGAGCTGGATGCCGCCATTTTCGATCTGCACCGTGCGCAGCAGCATGTTGGGAAAGCGCCGCAGCAGGCGCAGGCTGATATGCGGCGCAGGACCATTGAAGAGGCTCTGTCCGAGGCCGTCAGGAATCAACATTTCGAGGAGGCGATTGAACTGCGTGACCGCTTGCGCAAATTAGACGCGGAAAAAGATGGCGAGAAGGGACAGACAGCATGATATCGGATGTTGACCACAGCGTTGCCGAAAAACGTAACCGCAATGTCCGGGAGGATGATATCGCGATGAGTTGCCGCGTGCGGCTGGCCCGCAATCTGGCGGGTGAGCGTTTTCCCGACTGGGCTACCGAGGCGGACCGAGGGCGGGTGTTTGCGGCGGTGAGCGACGCCTTGCGCGTCGAAAGGCCGCAGGTGCGGGTGGCGTTGATTGACGGTTTTGACGAGCAGGAACGTGACGTGCTGTGCGAATCACATTTGATCAGCAAAGACTTGTTGGGGCGGCCTACGGGCGGTGGTGTGGCTTTTGAGTCCGACAAGGCGTATTGCGTGATGATCAACGAGGAAGACCATTTGCGCATTCAAGGGTTTACGCATGGTCTGGACATGCAGAAGGCGTGGCGCACGGCGGACGAACTTGACACGGCGCTGGAGAAACATCTTAAGTTCGCATGGTCGCCGCAGTTGGGATATCTCACGGCGTGCCCCAGCAACGTGGGCACTGGTCTGCGGGCTGGAGCCATGTTGCACCTGATGGGCTTGCGGTTGCTTGGCGAGATCGAACCGGTGATACGCGGTCTGGAACGCATGCGCCTTTTGGTGCGCGGGGTTTGCGGCGAGGGCTCAGAGGCCGCTGGGCAGATCTACCAGATTTCGAATATGGACACGCTCGGCACGGACGAGTCTTTCATAGTCAGCCGCATTCAGCGCATCTGTGCCGAAGTCGTCCGGCAAGAGCACAATGCGCGCGTGCGCTTAATCCGTGAGTCGCCGCTGGTGTTGGTGGACTGTCTGGCGCGTTCGCTGAGCGTTTTGCAGAACGCGCGCTTGTTGTCGACGTCGGAAGCTCTTGAGTTTTTGTCGGCCATAAGGCTAGGCGCGGCTTTGAAACTCTGCACCCGGTTGAGCGTTTCGGATGTTGACGACATGATCTTGGTGATGCAGCCCGGACATTTGCAGAAATGGCATGGCGTAACGATGACATCGGAGGAACGTGACGAACAGAGGGCTTTTTTGTTGCGAGGCCAGATGAACGGCATCCGTCTGAAATGCGGTGCTGTGAAAGCCGGACGTTGATAAACTTTTTTTAAAAGGGTACAAAGAATGAATTTTATGGAAAATTTTACGGAACGGGCGCAGCGCGCGGTGCAGTTGGCTGCCCGCGAGGCTGATCGCTTCAATCATCCATATATCGGCACGGAGCATCTGCTGTTGGGGCTGGTGGCGCTAGGAGAGGGCGTGGCGGTGGAAG
>JAQVQN010000201.1 GCA_028701555.1 Kiritimatiellia bacterium
CGCCCTTTTATACCCCCGCCCTTGGCGCTATTGGGCATAAACGTCCTCCCGCTCAACTTTTCTGCGCGATGCAAGTCGAGGGAGACGCCGCTGCGAGCACGGCCCATCTTCTTTTCTATGTCGCGCACCGAGTCCCCGGCCGCATACAGTTTCAAGGTGTCGATAACCCGATCGCGCCGCATGCCGTCCATTTTCGCCCGCACGGCCTCGACGACCTCATCCAGCACATCTTCAAGCTTCACCCCCTCTACCGCAACACCGTTGGCGGGAACGGCATTTCCTGCCTCAGGATCAGGAAGCACTGATGCCACCAACTTCTTGAAACGCCACGTCAACCCGTCTGGATTCTTCTTCACCATCAGTGCCGCGTCTGGGAAGACATATGCCGCGCCCTCTTCTCGCTCAGCAAGCGCCGTCTCCAATACTTCCCGCAGAGGTTGAAAGATCGGTATCTCCACACCGGCTCCGGTCTTGGAGGTCTTGACTGCAATAACCCCCGCCTTCAGGTCAACGGCCTTCCAGAGAAGCCGACAAACGTCTCCGCGCCGAAGCCCCGTACAAGCGGCAGTGACCACCAGAGGAAACAGAAAACGGTCAGGGCGGGCAGCCTCAAAAATCGCGGCAAGCTCGGATGCGGTGAACGGACGGCGGTGTACCGTATCGCCATCGTCCTCATCACTTTTTCTGTTTATTCCACACTCAAATGGGTTGACTGTACCCAAGGGAAGGAAACGCGCAAATGCGGACTTAAGCATCTGCGCAACGTCCTTCGCGGTTTTGCGGGCATAAACCCTGCGCAAACACTCAACATAGTCTGCGGCCTGCTCTGGTGTGACTTCATGAAGGTATTCGCAGGGCACCGCCTCAGCAAACCGGCTGAACACCGTATCGCACCATGTAAGCCACGGCCCGGTCGGCCTGTTCTCCCGCCCCAGCTTACGCCACTTATTGGCCAGTTCGTTGAGGCGGACATATTCAATCTTCCGCCCGGTCTTGGCTTCGATCACCCGTTCCGTGAGATGCGCGGCCCGACCCTTGTAGCCCGCCTCAGTCTGTACCCGCAAAAATTCTTTTTGGGCCTCATCGCGCGAAGCCTCGAATTTTTCATCTCCCGTACCTCGCAGATTGGGCGGCGGCGTCCCCAAAACCTTCACGTTGAGATTGACCACCCGCGCCTTGCCGCCCGTCACCACGCGCCCGTACCAGTGAAGACGCAATTGTCCGCCTCTCCCCCGCCGAAGTTCAAGACCCATAAACGCCTCGCTTTCCTATCTTTTAGTGACGATGGAGCGTATTTTGTTACGAAAGGGCGTTCAATGCAAGAAATTTCCCCACACTTCAACCCACACATATTTATGACACCCATTATATTGATTGATTTATTGGATATTTTTTGGTTTCAGTGTCAGTTTCGGGACCAAAAGGTCGAGGGTTCAACTCCCTCCGCTCCGACCATCTTTTTAGAGTAAAAACCTCGAAAACGCCAATGTTTTCCGGGTTTTTTGTGTTTATGACCCATCGCTTCGTTTTCCCTGTCACAGTGTGAAAAAGGGTGTTTTTTGATGGCAAAATCCCCAAACAACCGCCCAAACATTTCACCCAAAAAAAGCGCGTGAAAAGCGATAATATGCACGCCGGATTTAGTATTTTTAATTTTCGCGTAGTCAAATCGTTTTGCCGTTTGGGGAGGTGTTTGGGAGATGTTTGGGCGTTTGGGAGGCTGTTTGGGAGGAGTTTGGGCGTTTTTTGGTCGCATTTTTGAGACGGAAACCATTCCAACAGAGTTATTTACACTGTTTTGGCTCCGGTTTTGAGCGCCGAGATCGCCTTCTTGCGGTCAGTGCGGAACCTCCCATTTTCCGTTATTTGCCATCAATCGCCTCGCTCACCTTCTATTATTCCCTCCCCCTCCCCTTGTCCTGTTCATGGTTCAGGTTTATGATTTAGCGTTGTTTTGAGAGACACTTCAGCGTCGAAAGCGGAGCCAGCGAGAAACCGTATGGAAACTCCCACAGGCAATGATTGTAACGAGTTGCGGCGGTGGTGCCGCGAAGGGATGTATTGCGAGATCGTTGCGTGGCTTCAGGCGGGCCACTCGATCTCGACAGATAGCGACAAGATGCGCTCCCCTCTTGTGCTGGCATCCGAAAAGGGTTTTCACAGTCTGGTTAAACTGCTGCTCGGTCATACCTCGTGGCCGCAGCGGTGTCTGGACGCCGCGCTGGGGCGGGCTGCCGCCGGAGGGCATTACGAGGTCACCAAGCTACTACTGGAGAGTGGGGCAAGCGTTTGCGACGTCGCGGCGAAGGAACTGGTGGTCTGCGGAAATCCAGAACTCGTCTACCTATTGGTCGAAAAGGGCGTGGACATCGAGACGAACAATCCCCTCGCGCAAGCAATCGGATATGAAATCCCACAGGCTCTGACCCTTCTTAAACACGGGCAGAAACGCTTGGCTACGATCAAGGTACAGGGTGCTCTTGCATTGACGCGAAGCGTTATTTCTGAAGATGAAAACATGGCGGAACGATTATACCGAGCCGGCTGCGACTCCCGCCTTAAAGTTCCAATCCCGTGCACCTATCCTTATGCTCGGTCTGGTGCAACCTTGCCATCAAGCGCAATGTGGGAAGCATTCAAAAAGGGATCTTTTCGGCTGTTTATGATCATGGGGCCGACAAGGAAGAAGGATTTACAGTACTACCTCAATGACTCTTTGTTTTGCGGGTTCAACTGGCCTAAAATGCAAATGCTGATTCGCCGCGGGGCAAAGATCAACGACCAACCGAACGGAGGATCTCATATCCTGCACACGTGTATTTGGTATCTGAGGCATTCTAATCTAGGCGGTTTTGGCCGAGAGAGGGGCGAAAAAGCAATGTGCGCGATCAGGCACCTTGCCGAATCGGGCGCAAAATGGGTTCCGAATGATAGAGACATCCGACGGGCTTACTATTGCCTACGCGAACTCGACGATTCGCGATGCTTTGAGCTCGCCAAAACACTTGTAGAAACCCAAGCAGCCAAACCGAAGCTGATTTGGCGGTTCTTCAACACTCCGACGATGCGCCAGAAGCGGAGTGCGGTGTGGTTGAAACTGGCGGAGTTGCTCGACCTCAAAGTGAAGCCCTACAAGAAACGAGAGAGCAAGAAGAAGCACACGTGAACAAGACGAGAAGCTGCATATCCGCTTGCCCAGATGCAAGGATTAGCCTACAGTTAGAAAAAACAGCGCGGAAGACATAAGGCGGGTAAAGACATGTCAGAACTGGTGTTGTACAAGAGTACAGATGGAACTGTCCGGTTGGACGTTCAACTCGAAAAGGAAACGATCTGGCTGTCGCTGAATCAGGTGTCGACGCTTTTTGAGCGAGACAAGTCGGTGATCTCTCGCCATCTTCGCAATATATATCAAGAGGGCGAACTGGATCGGCTGGCAACTGTTGCAAAAAATGCAACGGTTCAAAATGAGGCCGGACGTTCCGTGATACGCGACATCGAATACTACAACCTCGACGCCGTCATTTCCGTGGGGTACCGAGTCAATTCCAAACGCGGCACCGAATTTCGCATTTGGGCCACCAATTTGCTCAGGCAACACCTCGTGCAGGGCTACACGGTCAACGAAAAGCGGCTCAAAGAACTCAAGCAGACGCTCAAGCTGGCTGCCGATATTTCCGCCCGAAAAGCTTTAACGGGCGACGAGGCATCGCTCCTCCTCCAGACCATCTCGGAATATGCTGCCGCGCTCGACCTTCTCGATGACTACGACCACCAACGCGTCAGTATCGGCAAGACCTCGCGCAGACAGGCCAAGCCGGTCACCTATAACGAGGTCACAGAAGTGATCGCGGCCATGCGGCAGAAATTTGGGGCCTCGGAGGTCTTCGGCAAAGAGAAAGACCAGAGCCTGCACAGTTCGCTCAACGCCGTCATGCAGAGCTTCGACGGCAACGACGTCTATCCGTCGGTCGAAGAGAAAGCCGCCCACCTACTCTACTTCATAGTCAAGAACCACAGCTTTGTGGACGGCAACAAGCGGATCGCCGCCGCCGTCTTTCTGCGCTTCGCCGACAAGAACGGCCTGCTCCGCGACCGCGACGGCGGCAAGCGCATCGCCGACAACGCCCTGGTCGCCATGACCCTCATGATCGCCGAAAGCCGTCCGCAGGAAAAGGCTGTCATCACCGCCATGCTCACCAATCTGATCGCTGGCTCCCGCTGATTGTGCAATGTTGAGAATATCGTAAGTGGACATTATATGTCCGGTTACGACATATTCAACACGTCATTGACGAGTAGGCCGACACGCTAAACCGCCGCCTCCAGAAGTACCGCTCGACGCCGATTCCCTGTGCTGTGGCGTTTGTCGGGGCAGGCTTGTATGATACCAACGATATTCAGAAAACACGTCCCATGCACGACGCCACAGGTCAGTATTACGACACGCACGCAGAGCAACTCGCCGCCCGATACCGGGTGGCAGATGTGACTCCGCTGCATATTCTGCTGCGGCGTTGGCTGCCTGCATCGGGAAGCGTTTTGGAGATCGGCTGCGGAATCGGACGCGAATCCGCGTTCATGTCAGCGTTCGGCCTCGACGTGCTGGCCACCGACGCCAGCGAGCCTATGCTGGCGCAAGCCCGTCTCGCTCCTGGCAATGAGCGCGTCACGTTCCAGCCTGCCGCTTTCCCGCTGCGCCCCGGCCATCCCCTGCTGCAGGCCCGATTCGATTCCGTTGTTGCCATCGCCGTGCTCATGCACGTGCCCGACCACGAGTTGTTTGACCTCGCCTTCCAAATCCGCGGACTGCTCAATCCCGGCGGGCGCTTCATCTGCTCCTTCTGCTCAGGGCGCACACCCTCTGAAGAAGATCCGCGCCTCTACGCCGCCCGCGAACCAGGTGAGGTGCGTC
Source organism: Kiritimatiellia bacterium (assembly GCA_028701555.1). Lineage (GTDB taxonomy): Bacteria > Verrucomicrobiota > Kiritimatiellia > RFP12 > UBA1067 > JAQVQN01. The sequence goes on from JAQVQN010000201.1 coordinate 4,916, forward strand.
TGCTTTTCGAGCGGCTCGGCTTCACCTTCCTCAAGAAAGAGGAGAACAAGGACGGCCTCGGGCGCGGCACGCGCTGGACTACACTCGTGTTCAGTTATCTGTGGCGTAATCGGTTAGCGACAGGGGGAGTGGCAATCTGATGCGAGGGGGAGCGGAAGGGTATCCGTCCGTCTGACGAAGAAATTTGCGGGTTTATGTTTTTTTCGCTTGCTAGTACGTCTGTAATAT
>JAQVQN010000202.1 GCA_028701555.1 Kiritimatiellia bacterium
GCACCTTCATCACGCGCCCATACCTGCCCGTTCTCCAGTCTCCACGTGTCTTCCCCTGCACACACGGCAGCGGCCGCAGCCAGTAGCAGCGTGAAAAAAACCTTTCGTCCCTTTTTGAACATATCCATACCCCAACACCTAAAAACGCCCGCAGAACAGCTCGGCATGTGAAAGTTATAAAGTTACCCTTGAGAATTGTCAACGACACAGATAGACAAGCCTGCAAAACGGGCGCTTAGTTCATAAATACTGAATTGACAAACTGAATCGGGGTGCCGAAAATGAGGATCACTTAAAAAGAAAAGGAATATCTGATGAGCAACGCGCTTGAACAAATTGCTGCCATAGGCATCGTGCCTGTGATCGCCATCGACTCCGTCGACCATGCCCTGCCGCTGGCCGATGCCCTGATAGCAGGCGGGCTGCCGGTAGTCGAGATCACCTTCCGCACCGCCGCCGCCGCCGATGCCATCCGAATCCTCGCCAAAGAACGGCCCGGCTTGATCACAGGCGCGGGCACCGTGCTGACCTTGGAAAATTTAACATTGGCTCGCGCAGCAGGCGCCAAGTTCGCGGTGGCACCCGGACTCAATCCACGAGTGGTCAGCGCGGCCTCGGAAATGGATTTTCCCTTCGTGCCCGGCATCGCGAATCCCTCTGACATTGAGGCTGGACTGGAAATGGGCTGCACGCTGCTCAAATTCTTCCCGGCCGAGGCTCTCGGCGGCACAAAACTGCTCGCCGCCCTTTCCGCTCCTTACAAACACACCGGAGTGCGCTTCATGCCCACCGGAGGGGTCACGCCAGCCAATCTTGCCGACTACCTCAAGATCAACACCGTCGCGGCGGTCGGCGGCACCTGGATCGCCAAGCCCGAAGACATGGCCGAGGGCCGCTGGGACGTGATCGCGCAACGTTGCCGCGAGGCTTTAGCGATAGTCGCAAAAGCGCGCAGCACTTGATCGCGCCACCGCTAAGCTTTTCGCCGCCGTCCCCCCGAGCGGCCGCCTTGCCGCACCTGAGCACCGCGTTGAGATGTTTTCCCAGACCGCTCCCGTGCGATACGGCTGCTTCCGCCTTGATTGGCTCTGCCGGCGTCACGCCTGCCGCCGCGTGCAGTTTGCCGCACGGCGCCAGCCTTGTCTGCGCCCTCCTCGGTAACCAGCATGAAATCGGCACGGCGTTTGTCAAAATCCACTGCCGCGACCTGCACCTGCAGAACCGTCCCTACCCGATATGTGGCAGAGCCGGCACTCAATGACTCATTGGCCGGATTGAAGCGCACGAATTGCTTTGAGAGATTGGAGATGTGGATCATGCCCCCCATCGCCAAGTCCGGTATGTCGATGAAAACGCCGTAATTGGTGCACTTGGCCACCACCGCCCGATACTCGATCGGTTTTTTTTCATCCAACTGCTGTTGCAAGAACCGGAATTTCTTGATCTCGATCAATTGGCGCGAAGCGTCGTCGGCGACCTGCTCTCGCTCTGTGGCCAGCAGCGCGGTCGGCATCAGATATTCTTTCGGCATCTTGCCGCCCTTGCCCTCCAGAAAATCAGCCAACTGACGGTGCAGCACCAAGTCGGGATACCGCCGGATCGGCGAGGTGAAATGCGCGTAATAATCTTTGGCCAGACCGAAATGACCGATCTTCTCCGCCGAATAAACGGCGCGTTTCATGCTGCGCAGCACCAGGGTGTGCGCGTGATAGCGCAAAGGATGATTTTGCGTGTCCTTGAGAAATTTCGCCAGATTGCGCGGGTCTGAAAGGTTGCCTGCATGGAAACCCAAGATCGAAAGATTGGCTTGCAGCTCTTCCAGTTTATCGTCGGCGGGCGGCTCATGCAGACGCGCTAATACCTTTATGCCGCGTGTCCACAGCTCGGTCGCGACCGCCTCGTTGGCTGCCACCATGCACTCTTCGATCAACTGATGCGACTCGTCGTACGGACGCACCAACAGCCCGGTCATGCGCGCGTTCTCGTCCAGCACCACCTCGACCTCCGGCACCTCCAAATCCAGTGCTGCCATGGAAAAACGCCGCTCGCGCAGTTGCGCCGCCAACGCCCACGTCTCTTTCAATAATCTCCGCGCCTGAGAAGGAACCGCGTCCATGCCCTCCGGAGCCTTGTCCGCGATTATCGCCATCGCCTGCTCATAATTCAGCCGCAGCTTGGAACGGATGCGTGTCTTGGCGAAACGGCGCGACACCATGCGCCCGGCCCCGTCAAAGGTCATGAACGCCGAGAAGGTCAGGCGGTCTTCGTCAGGACGCAGACTGCATACTCCATTCGAAAGCTGCTCGGGCAACATCGGGACCACCTTGTCCACCAGATAAACGCTGGTGCCGCGTTGTCGGGCCTCGATGTCCAAGGCCGAATTGGGACGCACGAAATGGCTCACGTCCGCAATATGCACACCCAGCACGCGGTTGCCCTTCGCATCACGCTCCAAAGAGACAGCGTCATCAAAATCCCGCGCCGTAGCCGGATCTACAGTGATGATATACTTGTCGCGGATATCTTCCCTTTTGCCCGGACGGGCAAGGCGCTGCGCGACTTTCTCGGATTCATCTATGACCGCCGTGGGAAAAGCCTCAGGCAGCTCAAACTGCCGCATCACCACTGTCGTATCAAGCGAGGGCTTGTCAGCCGGGCCGATCACATCCACAATCTCGCCCTCAGGCGCGACGTACCGGTTCTCCCAGCCCGTGAAACGCACCACCACGCGGTCGCCCGGCTTGGCGTTGCCCGCAGACGGTACGTAGAAATCCTTGCGGTACACCGGATTCAAAGGCACGACATACCAGAATTTACCGGTGGTCATCAGCGTGCCCACGATGTCGCGCGGCGAACGCTCGACAATTTTGATGACCTTGCCTTTGGACTCGCCGCCGCTGCGGTACAGGCGCACCGTGACGATGTCGCCGGGCAGGGCTGTGCCCAGATCCTCGGATTCGATCCAGATGGCCTTGCCGCTCTCGCGCTCCGTCACATTGCCGGCCCCATTGCGCACCATGCGCAGCGGCGCAGTGATAAGATCAGCCTGCTTGCCTAGCGTGTAGGCTCCGCCCTTCTTGATCTGCACGATCTCGCCGTCGCGAACCATCATGCGTAAAACGTCATGCAGACGGTTGATCTGCTTACCGCGGAAGCCCAGCGTACGGCTGATATCGGCGGCCGTCCAAGCGAAGTCCGGCTCTGACTCAAACAGATATTGAATGGCTATCTTTTCTTTATTGTCTTTAGTGTTTTCTTTCATGGCGTATCAGTCTATCGGGATTATTTTTCTGCTTCTGTGACCACAATCTCTTCTGCGACGAACTCGCGCAGCTTGGCCTGGATGAAATCCTGGCGGGTGAAGGCCGCCGACTGGCAGCCAGCGCACATGCCGCGGAACGCGATCACCACATTGTCGCCCTCGATGTCGATCAGTTCGATGTCACCGCCGTCCTTCTGCAACTGCGGACGTATCTCGCGATCGATAATCTCTTCAACCATCTTCATCTTCTGGATGTTAGAGAGCTTTTTGCGGGGTTTGTCAACAACCTCCGGCTCTTTCTCCGGTTTGGTGTCGCGCACAGAGTCTATTATGGCCAATATGTCGTCATGGCACATGCCGCACCCCCCGCCGGCCTTGCAAAAGTTCGTAACCTCGTCAACCGTCGTTAGGCTGTTCTCTGTCACCACCCGGCGGATCTCGTTCTCGGAAACCCCGAAGCAGGTGCAGACAATGTGATCCTCCAGACTCTTGAATCCTGTCTCACCCGTGCGATAGTTGTGTATCGCCGCCTCCAACGCCTCGCGCCCCATCACCGAACAGTGCATCTTCTGGTCAGGCAATCCGCCCAGAAAGTTAGCGATGTCCTTGTTGGTGATCTTTTCGGCTTCCTCGATAGTCTTGCCTTTCACCATTTCCGTCAGCGCGGAAGAAGACGCGATGGCGCTGGCGCATCCGAAAGTCTGGAATTTGACATCCTCAATGCGTTTGTCAGCATCGAGCTTGAACATCAGCGTCAATGCGTCACCGCAGGCTAAAGAACCTACCGTCCCCACCCCGTCAGGCTTTTCGATCTTGCCCACGTTGCGGGGATTCCTAAAATGCTCCATGACCTTTTCACTGTAATCCCACATAACTGTCCCTTTATCTTTAAGCTGGCTCGAACATCTGTGCAGCTCTAAAAAACCTTATAATGTTATCACTTCTAGCCGCGTTCATAAACCTTGAAATGCGCTCGCCTCACTCAGGGTGCGTTTTTTGTTGCATCGCACCCCCACCGTGAGTGAACCTATTTTGCCTATTGAAGTGCACGGGTAGAGGGGTTAAAATGATTGGCGTTATGACTTATTCAGTTCGCACGCTCATAGAACCACACAAGCGTGAATTATCTTCGATTTGTGAACGATATCGCGTTGCCAAACTGTATATTTTCGGATCTATCGTCAACGGCAATTTTGATTCAACCAGCAGTGACATAGATTTTCTGGCACAGTTTAAAGATCGGTCACCTACAGCGAGTTATGCCGAGCGCTTTCTAGGATTTGAAGGAGCGCTTCAATCGGTTTTTAAACGTCCCGTGGATTTGCTGACCGTGGAAGGCCTGAAATCCTCTGGCTTCAGAAACACGGTAGAACAGACAAGGTTGTTGGTTTATGAATCCGACGACGCGCTCTAATCTGGCCGATGTTCTGGATTCCTGCCTTTTCATTCAGACGACATGCGCGACACGCACGTTTGACGATTATCAGAAAGACCGCATGTTCCGTCGTGCCATTGAACGGGAATTTGAGATTGTCGGCGAGTCGCTGAAACGAGTTCGCGATGACGAGGAGACGGTCTTTGATTCGATTGCACACTCAGGTTCCATTGTCGGATTCCGCAATCGCCTGACACATGGCTACGATTCCATCGATGATGCGATCGTATGGGGTATTGTGTCCGGGCATTTACCGCGGCTGATATCCGAAGTAGAAGCGGCATTAAACAGCGCATAGGCCCCATCGGGATAGGGACGCCCCTTGCGGAGCGCCCCTCCCACACCACCTTACTATTACCCACAAGTCGGGGCACGTCAAGGCCCCGTTCCTTCCTTGAAGGCCGCGATGTTCGTTTCGATGAGCCGCTC
>JAQVQN010000203.1 GCA_028701555.1 Kiritimatiellia bacterium
GATCGTGGTGCTCTTGCCAGAACCGTTAGGCCCCAGCAACCCGAAAACCCCGCACCGCGACACCGTGAGATCCAGATCTTTGACCGCCTCGACCGTGGGCCTGCGCCAGAAGTCGCGGAACACTTTTCTCAGCCCTCGTGTTTCAATCACGTTTTCTTCAGACACAATGCTCTCCATCTCACACATTTACCAATAACTTCGGCGTTAGCCTGCTGTCCAGTACCGAAACCTGACTCAAAGGCATGTGCGCTGCACCAAACCAAAGATTCTACCGGATACGCCAAATATAGCTTATTTCAGTTGACGGAACGAGCGGAAAACAGTTTAATAAACCCGTTTCTATGAACAGAACCCAGGCATATTTTTACTTTAGCTGCTTTAGGTCGCCGGACACTCGGTTCGGTTCGGCCCGGTAAGCTTTTGTAAATCGGGTAGAACTTTTTCAGAACCGCGTGTCAAATGACACGCGGTTTTTTTGTGTAAAAGGAAGGCATATCAAATGATTATCGTGCTTAAAAGGCATGCTTCTGAAACAGACATTGCCACTGTCAGCGATCTGGTATGTTCGCTGCGTTACCAGCCGCGCATCATCCGCGGCGTCGAGCAGACCGTGATAGCCTGTATCGGCGACGAGTTGAGCAACCGTTCGCTGACGGTCCTGCAAGACCTGCCCGCAGTAGAGGCGGTTTTCCCGGTACAAAAAAAATTCAAACTGGTTTCTCGCGATTACCACCCCAGCGACTCGGTCGTGAACGTGCAGGGAGCGCTCATCGGCGGAGGCAACATGCAGATCATCGCCGGCCCCTGCGCGATCGAAGGTTATGACCAATTCCGATCCGCCGTGCAAGACCTGACCCGCTGCGGCATTAAAATCATCCGTGCCATGCCGTTCAAGCCGCGCACTTCGCCTTACGATTTCCAGGGACTCAAGCTGGACGGCGTGAAAATAATGCGGGAGATCAAAAAGGAGTTCGAAGTGGCCATGGTCTCTGAGGTTCCCGGACCGGCGCAAATCGAGATCTTGCGCGATGTAACCGACATGTTTCAGATCGGCGCGCGCAACGCCCAGAACTATGACCTGCTGGAACATCTCGCGCACGCAGGCAAACCGGTGCTGCTCAAACGCGGTATGGCCAGCACCATCGAAGAGTGGCTGACCGCAGCCGAATACCTGATAGTTAACGGATGTTCGCAGGTGGTGCTGTGCGAACGCGGCCTGCGCTCCTTCGACAAGACCACACGCAACCTGCTGGATATCGGCGCGGTGGCGGTGGCTCGGCAACTGTCGCACTTGCCGGTAATGGTCGACCCCAGCCACGCCGCAGGATCTCGCAGTCTGGTGGCCGCCCTGTCGCGCGCCGGGCTGGCGGCAGGCGCGGACGGGCTGATCGTCGAGGCCCACCCCGATCCGGTCAACGCCTTCAGCGACGCCGCGCAGCAACTGGACTCTTCCAGTTTCGGGGACTTTCTGAAAGGCCTGGAGCCCTGGATGACGCTGGCGCGCGCCGAACGTGCTGCGGACCGGTAGGGCCCGTTCCCCGAACGGGCCGCGGACGGTTCGGAGAACCGTCCCTACCTCCCCGGTGATCGGATTATCTATGCCAACCTTGAGTCTACCATGAAAAATCAAATCCTGTATTTGGGTCCGGAAGGCACGCACTCGCACGAGGCGGCCTTAACACGCTTCGGCGAAAACACTCAGTTGATACCGTGTTTGTCTCATGAAGAGATCTTTGAACGGCTTTGCTCAACCATTCGGCGCGGACGCCCGTTGGCGATCGTGCCGGTTGAAAACTCTAGCGAAGGCCCGGTCACGCAGACCCTTGACCAGTTGGCGGCTTGCTCGCGGGTTACCATCACGGAAAGTTTCTCAATCAACATACGCCACCACTTGCTGGTGCCTCCCGGCATCCGCAGCAAATCAATGATCAGGCGCGTCTACAGCCACCCGCAGGCGCTCGGCCAATGCCGCGCATCGTTACAGGCATATCTGCCGGGTGTCGAGCGGCAGCCTGAGTCCAGCACCGCCGCTGCCGCACGGCGCGTATCCCGCGAAAGCGATGCCGCAGCGCTGGCTTCCACCGCCGCAGCAACCTTCAACGGACTCAGGATTTTGAAAAGTGACATGCAGGACAGTGACGCTAACGTGACCCGTTTTTTTGTCGTGACCGCCGGCCGCGCCAAACCACTCCCTTCTCCCTCAACAGAATACCGCTCCCTGATCCACCTGGTCATCGGCAACCGCCCCGGCGCCTTGTTGCACGCCCTTGCACCTTTCGATGCTAGCGGTGTCAACCTTACCTTTATCCAAAGCCGCCCCCTGCCTGGCCGCCCCTGGGAGTACGGCTTTTTCATCGAAGCCGCCACCGACTGGAAAACCGCGCGGGCTGAGGCAGCCTGGCGCCTGGTGCTGGCCCTCTCCGAATCTGGACGCAAGATCGGCACCTACCCCATCGGGTGACAGGTATTTCTGTTTACTGTTACCCCTTCTTAACATAAGCTGTACACAAATGAATAAACTGGCACAGTTGCGAAACATTATCGCCTCGTTGGATGAGACCTTGGTCAAATCATTATGCCGCCGGGCTGCCTTCCGTGTTAACTGCGAACTGTATAACGAGCTCCAGACCGCTTTGTCCGCCACCGATACCGCCAACCTTTTCGGCAGCACCTCAACTATCGCCGGACGCGTACAGGTCATAAGGCCGCTTTACGTCACCGCAATCCTGCCGGCCTTGTGTGCGGCAGGCAATGACGATGACCGACGCAAATGCATAGCGGCTGACGCCAACTGCATGAACGCATTGGTTCAGCGCCTTAACCTTTCGGTGCATGTGGCGGCTTTGAAGATTGAGGAGATGCCAGAAGCGCTGCATGCGCCGCTTGGCCGGCGCGACCCTGCGTTGCTTGAGGATGCCATCACTAACCACACTGTCGAAAACGAGGTCATCGCGCGCATTCTTGAGATGTCACGCGAAAGCCAGGCCGACGGCGACCTGGCTCACAAAATCGCTTGCATCTATGAGCAGTGGGTTATTCCTGTCTCGCGCAAAATACAGGTGCATGACCTTCTGGCCAAGTACCGCTTATGAGAGTTGCATTCAAAACTTTCGGCTGTCGGCTAAACCGCGCGGAAACCGCGCAATATGAGGACGAGTTCGCCGCCGCTGGTTGCGAGATAGTGCCTTTGGGGGCCGAACCCGATATAGTCGTCTTTCACACCTGCGTGGTAACTGCCGCAGCAGAAAATGAATGTTTGCGACTGATACGTTCGCAACGCAAAAAAAAGGCCAACTCTCTGTTTGTCGTCTCAGGGTGTGCCGTCCACGCCATACCTGAAGAGCGCTTGCTGTCGCTCGGGGTCGATCTGGTTATTGCGCGGGCGAACAAGGACATGCTAACCCCGACCATCTTGCGCAAAGTGGGCTTGGCTCAAGGCGACGTTTCTGCTCCCGCTCCGACGCGGAAAATGTCAAGGGCCTTGCTGAAGGTTCAGGACGGCTGCGACTTCTTCTGCTCATATTGCATCGTACCGCACACCCGCGGGCTGCCGCACAGCAAACCCATGGAGGAATGCCTGAAGAATGCATCCGCCTTCATCGCGGCAGGTTTCAGCGAGATTGTTGTCACGGGCTGCAACATAGCCTGTTACGCGCATGGCTCTGACCGCCTGCCGCAACTTCTGGCCGCGCTGGCAGCACTGCCCGGTCTTGGGCGCCTGAGAGTCAGCTCGATCGAACCCGGCACCGTGGAAACGGAGGTCGCGCAACTGATGGCCGCGAATGACAAACTATGCCGCTTCCTACACCTGCCAGCCCAGAGCGGCGACAATGATATACTTGCTCGCATGGGCAGGCGCTACACTGCCGATCAACTCGCGCAAACCATCAGTGACATCGTCAAACTGGTTCCTGGCCTCGGTCTCGGCACGGACATCATCGCTGGGTTTCCGGGGGAGACCCGGGAGGCCTTCGGCAACACTCGCGCCTGGCTGGCCGCGCTGCCTTTCAACAACCTTCACATCTTCCCCTACAGCGAACGCCCCGGCACTCCCGCTGCCGCATTCGACAACCAAGTGCCGCTTGCGGAACGCAAAGAACGCGCACGGCAGCTCATCGATTTAGGTTCGGATCTCAGAAATAAGTTTGCGGACGCCTGCGTCGGCCACCGCAGCGAGTTGCTGGTTGAACGCTTTGACAAGAACGGCCTGGCCCACGGTTGGAGCGGAGAATACCTGCCGTGCGTCGTCAGCGGCGTGCCGCGCGACCGACGCCGCTCGCTGGTGAATTTCCGAACGGACTGTTCCGCAGGTGGCACCTTGCACGGCACCGCCTGCTGAACATCGTCAATCAGCGCTGCACGCGGGCATTGCCCTTCCAGACACTCCAAACCTGCTCATCGTCAGCAGGCAAGGCGTAGTCGACGAGCATGGTGGCAGCCAGAGCCCCGCTCGCCCAGCCGAACTGTATCCACTTCTCGGGTTCCCAGCCCTTAAGGATCGCATACAGCATACCGCCTACAAAACCGTCGCCGCCGCCAATGCGGTCCATCACGGTGATATCGCGCGGCTCCACCACATGCCACTCGTCACCGGCAGACATCAGAGCGCCCCAAAGATGATGGTTGGCGTCCACAACCTGCCGCAGAGTCGTACCGTAAACCTGCGCGTTCGGAAAAGCTTTTCTAACCCGCTCGATCATGCCTTTGAAGCCGTCGATCTTGGCCTTGATGTCCTTGCCGCCCGCATCCGGCCCCTGCACGCCTAAGCAAAGCTGAAAATCTTCCTCGTTGCCGACCAAAATATCCGCGACACTGGCGATTTCGGCGAAAATAGCCGACAACTCCTGCTCGCGGCCTTTCCAGAAGGAAGCCCGGTAATTGAGATCGAAGGAGATTTTTGTGCCATGTTTCTTGGCCGCCCGCGCCAGTTCCAGACAGAACCGGCTGGTCTCCGGCGAAAGTGCGCCGATCAGCCCCGACAAATGCACGATCTGCACACCCTCCTGACCAAAAATGCGCTCCAGATCGAAATCTTTGACATTCAAAGTCCGTCCGACCTCGCCGGCGCGGTCGTTCCACACCCGCGGCCCGCGCGAACCGAACC
>JAQVQN010000204.1 GCA_028701555.1 Kiritimatiellia bacterium
TGACACGTTAAGCGAGGTGAGTTGACCACTGGCCCAACGTGCGATCCCGAAGCCGTTCAAGGCCCAATACATATCGCCCGATAGCATCACTTTTTTCAATAGATCATCCATGAAAAACAGTTGATAGGCAGATGCTCCGCTTTTTTGAGAAGCTGAATCGGCTGATAACATTAAAATTCCTGATTCAACACTGTAATACTTTTCGGAGCCATCCCGCCAAAACCAAACGGCTCCCAAATAATTAAAAGTGTCGTCAAAGATGAAATAGCCTTTGGCTAGGTCACTTGTGACTTTTTCGGAATCAAACGCATAATAGTTGTATTTCTCGGTATAGTCGAAAATATGGTCATTCGCTGTGTCTGCAAATGCCGACGACACTAAAGCGCATGCCGAAAGACTGATCGCCATGAGCCGCATTGTGTGCAAGAGTTTCATTTTAACTCCTTGTTTTTGTTTATTGCCGCTAATGACAACCGGAACGCTCCGTGTTATCTTAACGACAGCGCTTATGATACTACGCATCAGAATGCGGTCAAGCGCTAAACATTCAAATTTACTTTTAAGGGTATGATGGCAAACTATTGCCATCGCAAACTCCTTTTGACCGCACAAAAACCTAGGCAGGACAAGGTGCCGAGAGTGTGATACGATTATACAGGTTTTTAAGCAGAAGGAGCTTTATATGAACGGATTCGCAAAAAAAGAGCGGACAGCAATAATCATCTTTAGCATTGCGCTGTTGACGCACTCTAGCGTCATTCCCGCGACGCCCGCCGGACAGCCGGTCGTGCCGGGTGAGTGGCACCTCGGGCTTTCAAACGTGCTCGCGATGGCCCAGGAGACCGGCATCCCCGTGGTCGGTTTCTGGTCCAACACCGGCTGCTCGCGCTGCGACGAGGTGATCAACCAGGCGGTCAACACACCCGAATTCACGGCATGGCGGCAGGAGCGACGGCTGCTGATGGTCACGGGCGAGGGCAAGACCGAGGCAGGCGGCGAGCTTTATGCCTGGACCAAGCAGGCCGCGCAGTGGGACGGCAATACTTCTTATCCCTTCATCAGGGTCTGCTGGGTGCAGAAGGACGGTACGGTGCTTGTAGACAGCCGTTTCTCCGGGTATCCTTACCGCGACAGTCCGCAGGCGCTGATCGACCAGATTGAGAATTTAATCGGGGATTTTATTGCCTGCGGACGGGCTGAATTCGCGTTCACGGCCCAGCCTGAGATGGAGCCGGGCACACCGGCCGTGCCGCTGCCTCTGAAGCGCGTGTTCGGCGACGCAGGCGCGCTGACCAATACGCTGCTCTTAACGCGTACGCTCGCGGGAGGCGGCACGACCAACTGGGCGGAGCCGCTGGTTTGGGAGGACGGCGAGACTGACCGCAATGTGATGGTGGCGAACCAGGGGCACTATGTCGGCGGCAGCGTCACACTTACCCTGCGGGCCGCCGGCGAGGTTGACCGCACCGTGACCGTAAACATGGTGGAGGAGCAGCCGATAAATATCCACAACCCGCGCTTTGTTGGCGAGCCCTTCAACTTCGGTGAGTGGACCATGGATCTCGAAGCAGCCACTAACGCGGTGGCGGCGGACCCCGAGTCGCGAGCCGCTACGATGGTTTTCTTCACCGGGCTTTGGTGTCCCTACTGCACCGGTTTCGAGAGCGATGTCCTGGATTCGCCGGATTTTCTCGAGTTCGCCCGCACCAATCGCCTGGCGCTGGTGGTGATCAGCATCCCCTCTCGCGACGGAATGGTGGCCGGCTCACCCATGACGCACAACGTTTTCACCAACCTCAATAACGCGGCCGACCGCCGCATCGGCCTGAACGGCACATCCTATATGACGCGGCACGGAATCACGCCGCAGGCTGGTCTGGCGCAGATCGAGAAAATCTGGGCGTATGAAAGGATATTGACCTTGCCGGACAAGGCGTTCGTCAATCTTCCGGCGGTCATCATGCTGCGCAAGGACAGCTCCAAAGTCAGCCGCATCCCGGGCTACTATTGCTACAACTACTATCGCGAAGGCGCTGGGATCTACCCGCCCTTCATGCGTTTCCCGCTCGAAAGTAACATGTCCCGGCTTTACGAACAGTGGGCCATGACGGCCGACGAGCCGCGTTTCGCCAACGAGGAGAACAACAACTACGCTCTCTGGACGCGGCAGCGACTGGGCATTCAGCAACGGGTCGGGGAGGCTCTGGCAGCCAATGACGAGGCGGACTTTTTCTTGCTTGAGTCTCTGCCCGGCACTTTGCAACGCGTGCGGGTTTATGGCGACACACCGGCTGGGGTCGAGGCGTCGATTCTCTCCAACGGGGTTCCGGTGTCAACCATGGCCGGTCTGCTGAGCGACAGTGTGGTGGCGGACGCGCCGATTTTCGAGGGGGTTGACTATCATGTCTGCGTGAAAACCAACGGTCCGGCTTTCTATAACACGAACACGGGGTGGACGCTGCACGACTACGCTGCCGTGACCGAGGTCAAGCTGCTGGCTAGCGAAAGGGCGCATTCAGTCTGTCTGGCATCTGTGACTAATGCCGAAGGTGTTTTCACGGCCTGGCTCGATCTGCAGGCGGGTTCGGTTTATCGTTTAAGCCACAATCCCGCGTCCGTACAGGTCGAAGTTAGTGGTGCGCCCGGAGCCTTCATCTGGCTTGAAGCGGGACTGCTTCAGGCGCAGGACGACGCTGCCGTGCAGATAGAGGTGGCGCCATTGCCAGCGGCGGGGGTGGACGAACGCTTCGCGTGGCAGCTCTGGCGGCCGGGAGAGATTGGGTTCACGCAGACCGCCCAGGCGGGCGGCGAGGATGCAGGCGAGATGCAGATCGCGGTTGAACGGTCCGGCGGCGGCTCCGGTGCCTGCACGGTAGCGGTCAGGCTGGACGCGGCGGCGAGCGGTGCCACGGCCGGCGAGGATTTCGAGGACGTATTCGGCGTGGACGGTGCGCTGCTGACGTGGGCGGACGGCGAAACCGGGGTGAAAACCTTGGCTGTGCCGCTGCTGGACGATCCCGGTTACGAGGGCGAAGAAACCATTGAGATGGTCTTGGAAGTTGTGGCAGGCGCCGCGCTGTGGGCGAACGGCCGAGAGCGACAGGGGGTGACGCTCGTCGAGAACGACCAGCCGGTGGTTGGCCGTTTGGGTTTTGTCACGGCCGAGCCATTTTTCACCGCGCTCTCGCCGCTTACGGTGGTGGCGACAGAAGGCAGTGCGGTGACGCTCGGAATCGAACGCGCGGAAGGGGCTTCCACCGCTGTCAGTGCCGGACTTGACGTCAGCGCTGGAACGGTCGCACCAGAGCGCTTGAACTGGGCAAATAATGACCGCGAGACGGTCAAGAACACGGTGGTCACCTTGCCGGCCTTGGCAGAAGCGCCGGGCGGTGTCGTGACTGTCACGCTCTTGCCGGAGGCTCCGGTACAGGGAGTTTCGCGGCGAACCAGCGTCGCAATTCAGGTAATCGCGGCCGACGCACCGCGCTTCGCGCAGCAGGAGGTGGCTTTGACGGCGCAGACGCGCGTCGCTGTTGAGCAGGACATCGCGCTCGAGCAGCTCGCTGGGGGCAGGCTTACGCTTTCGCGGCTTTCCGGGTCGCTGCCTTCTGGCGTCAGTGCCAAGGCCGATGTCGAGGCCGGACTGTTGCGCTTAAGAGGCGTTCCGAAAAAACCGGGCGAGTACAGCGCGGTTTTCCAGATCAGTGAGCTTCGCGACGGCGCCCGGGTAAAAGGCGGTGTGGTGCGCGTGTCGTTTACGGTGGTTGATCTGGCGGAGGTCAACGCGGCGGCCGCAGCGGGCTTCAGCAAAGCCGACGGGGCGGTGATCGACTCGGCAGAGACCCATCGTATGACAGGTACGCTGCAGCTCGGGCTGTCGCGTTCAGGCCGCATATCGGCGCGTTACCGGCATCAGGGCGGCTCGGTGTCGTTCTCCGCCAGAAACTGGTCGGCGTGCGATGAGGAGGGCGCTGTGACCGCGCAGACGGAGCGGAACGGTTATCGGCTGGACATCGTCATGGACGCTACAGGCGCCTTGGATGTGCAGGTGCTGGACCCGGCCTTCGCGCAGCCGCTGGAGGCGCGGGTGACGGCGGCGCCTTGGAGCGCGTCCGAACCTGCCGCAGCTTTCGTGGGATATTACACGGTCGCGCTGGAGCCGGAGATGGTTTTCGGCGCGCTGCCGCCAACAGGGAGTTCATACATGACCCTGAAGGTCGCGGCATCATCGGCCCGCAGCGGGAAGGCCAAGTATGCGGGTCGGCTTGCCGATGGTACGTCCTACAGCGGCAGCGGCACCCTGCTGCCGCTGTCGGACGGAAACGCGGCGCTAGCGGTGTTTGCGGTTAAGCAGCGCCGCACTTTGGGCATTTGGCTTGCTCTCCGGGCCGGGGCGGCGGGTGATTATCTCGACAATCCCAGCGCGGTTTCGGCCTGCGGGGATATCGAGCCGTTCTGGCAATACGACGACCGCAACGCTGCTGATGCCTCTTTCGACATAGCACTGGGCGTTTGCGGCGGATATTACAGCAGAGCGGACAGCCTGCTGTTTTATTTCGACGAATATGACGGGGTCGGGCCAATGTGTCTGATGGCTGCTGGCGAGGCGCCTGCGAGCGCGGTGCACGGTATAGCGGCAGCCCTGCCCTTGCTGGGGCTAGACTTGACCGACACCACAATGCGGTTGGCGACCGGGCAGGAAAACCCGACCGCAACACGTCTGAGCTTCAACCGGAGCACCGGCGTATTCAAGGGCACTTTCAGGATACCTTTCGAGGGCGCAGGCGGCGCCAGCCGTGTCGCCGCCAAGTATGAGGGCGTACTGTTGCCCGGCTGGACGCGCGAGAACTGCCAGTGCGGGGATGACGAGCTGGACCTGCCGCTCAAGCCTTTCGGCATCGGAGCGTACTGGTTCAAGGATCGCCTGCCGGTCGAAGACGATGCTGGCCTGCGGCTGGTGCCGGTGATGCAAGGCTATCCACTGGTCATCGACCGTCTGGGGGATCCTGAATAATGAAGCGTAGAATTATCCTTTTAGTTTTGCTGGCGATCACATGCGGGCTGGTCTTGCTGTTGGCGGTGATATCCCGCAGGGGTAGTGCCG
>JAQVQN010000004.1 GCA_028701555.1 Kiritimatiellia bacterium
ACTGATTCACGCGGGTTATCGCCAATTCGGATACGGCATGCTGACATGCGAACATGCGGCAGCATCGCTTGACGGCGTCGAGGTCATCCGTGACTCGTCATCCGCGCAACCATAGCTTCGGTTTAACTCCCCGCCCAACGAATGCGTTTTGATTTACCTGAGCAGCAGCGCTGTCCCCAAGATCTTTTTCGTGTTAAGCTTCCCCGCGTTAGACCAGTCGACCGTGTGCGTGCGCGTGTCCGCCGCCGCGAGCTTGCCTGACAACTCTGTACTTTCCGAAACCATTTATACATAGTATTCGCGGCTTTTCCGTAAATCTCACGAAATATTTTATTTGGCCGTTAATTTTTTAAAATGTGGTTGCGCGTCTTCGATGTCTTGGCGGATCTGCCGCGCCAGAGCCTGCGGCGAATCAAAGGCGCGCTCGTCGCGCAGGCGCGCCATGAAACAGACCTCTATATCCTGTCCGTACAGGTCGCCCTCGAACCCCAGCAGGTGCGTTTCCAGCACAGTGTGCTCCAAACCGGCCTCACGGAAGGTCGGACGCACTCCCAGATTGGAGACTCCGTTATATGCAGTCCCGCAGTGGATAACCCTGACCGCATACACTCCGTTGGGAGGCAGTACCTCAGCGCTAGGCAGCACATTAGCCGTCGCCACGCACAGCGCCTTGCCGACGCCACGCCCGCTTATCACCCTCTCGCGGATAGAATAAGGCCGCCCGAGCATGCCTGCCGCATCCTTCAGTCGGCCTTCACGCACGGCATAGCGGATACGTGTACTGGATATCTCAACGCCCTTATATTCGGCGTAAGGCGCAATCACCACGCGGAAACCGTAAAGCTTGCCGTATCTAGCCAGCAGTTCGGGCGTGCCTTCCGCACGCCGTCCGAAACGCCAGTTGTCGCCGCAGCGCACCTCGTTAAGTTTAGCGGATTCGCCTCTGCCTGAAATTGCCTCACCGGACACGCGCGGCTTGCCGCACAACCATTTAACGAAAGTCTCCGGCTCTTGGACCGCCAGCCTGCGGGTGAACTCCAGCACCAGCACACCATCCACCCCCAACCCCTCCAATAGGCGTAGCCTTTCGTCGAGTGAACACAACAGCGGCGGGCATTTGGATGGCGCGATCACAGACAGGGGGTGCCGGTCAAAGGTCAGCACCCATGCCTGACCGCCGATCTCACGGGCACGCTCCAGCGTGCCTTCCAGCACCAACCGGTGCCCTTTGTGAACGCCGTCGAAAAATCCGGCCGCCAGAAAGATCGGCCCTGGGACACGCCGGAACTGCAATGGTTTCCGAATAACTTTCATGACACTAGCACAAACTCAAAGCCCGGCTGAAAGGGATGATTTTTGCTGCGAGTTGCTCCTCCGACCACTGCAAAACCTCGTCCAGACAGGACGCTTCTTTGAGTTCAAAAGGTCCGGAGCGAATTCGGCGCAAAGCATCAAGGCACGCGCCACAGCCTAAAACCCCGCCCACGTCATGCGCAAGCGTTCGCACGTAAGTGCCTTTAGTGCAGTCCACTTCAAAAGAGACCAAGGGCGGTGCCCATTCCGTTACAACAAAACGGTACACATGCACCAGCCGGGGCTTGCGCTCCACCTCTTGCCCTTTTCTCGCCAGCTTGTACAGAGGCACGCCGCCGGATTTGATCGCAGAGACCATTGGGGGAGTCTGGAAGATGTCTCCGACATAGCCGTCCGCCACAACTGCTTCAAACTGCTCGCGGGTGACTCCCTCCCACGGGTTTTCCGCCAAAGTTTTACCTTCGCAGTCCTGCGTGTCTGTGACGCGGCCCAGGCGCACAATCCCGCTGTAGGCTTTATCGCCGCCCAGCAGACGGTCGGATAGTTTTGTGCCTTTGCCCAGCAGGATTGCCAGCAGACCGGTCGCGTTCGGATCGAGCGTCCCGCCGTGTCCGACTTTGCCGATTTTAAACCGCTTACGGATCTTATGAACAACGTCGTGCGATGTCGGGCCAGCCGGTTTATCGACAAGCAGAATGCCGTCCAAAAGCCCCCAAGCTGAAGCCGCTTGCGCAAATGATGACATCAAAAAACCTTACCTATTATAACTTGGCCGTTTTTTCACACATAGCCGTGCTGTAAACGGTAGGGCGGTTTCCCCGAAACCGCCGCGGACGCCTCGGGGAGGCATCCCTACCTATAAATCCCGAGTTCAACGTTCGATGTTCACGTAACCCCGTCTGCCTCGCCGTTGGTATCAAGATGGCTGAGAACATCCAGGATGTGGTCTCCCTTCTCGACTGAATCGTCCAGATCAAAACGCAGACGCGGTGTGTATTTCAGAGTAAGGTCACGATTAATAAAGGACTGCAGCTCTCGAGCCTTGCCGGCCAGACGCCGGATGATCGCGACGCGCTCGCCTTCATGACCGAATACCGAAACCGAGACAGTGGCGTTGCGCAGATTTCGCGAGGCCCTGACCTGCGTGATGGTCACTGCGGCGAGATCCAGCGAACCGTCCGCAAACACTTTGTAAAGCGCCTCGCCGATTTCACGGCGAAGGAGCGCGTTGACACGCTCAAGTCTGTCAATGGCCATGCCCCACCTCACATACCCACAAAATCACACACTTAGGTTGCGGACCGTGCCCGCATTAGCTGGTCACAGAGTGCGAGGCAGTTCCTCAAGAATGTAACACTCAACTGTGTCTCCCTCAGCGAAACTTTCGAATCCGCTGAAAGCTATGCCGCACTCTTGTGATCCAGAAACTTCCGAAACCTCTTTCTGGAAATGCTTTAGAGTTTGGAGTTTGCCGTCCCAAATCGCCTCGTTGTTACGCAATATGCGGTACCGCGCACTGATCTGCAACACCCCGTCCAGCATCTGACATCCCGCGATGCGCCCGGTTTTGCCGATGTCGAAGATCGCTTTAATGACAGCATGGCCCTTGACGACCTCCTTGTACTCCGGAGCCAATAGATCCAGCATGCGTTGAGTGGTGAAATCGATCAGCTCGTAAATGATCCTGAAAGTGGCGATGCGCACACCGTCATGACGCGCCTGCTGCTGTACCCCTGTCTCGCAGCCGACATTGAAGCCCAAAACCAGAGCATGCCCGGCTGCGGCTTTATTAATGTCGGTGGTTGACACATTGCCAATGGCCTCGGATATGATATTGAGCGTGACCTTCTCGCTCTTGATCTCGCGCAACGCCTCACAAATGGCCTCGGAAGAACCTTGCGTATCAGCCTTGATTATTACAGCCAACTCGCGCCTAAGGTTGTTTTTCATCTGGCTCATCAACGCATCCAGAGAGGTGGCTTTGGAGCTGACAAGTTCGATTTGCTTACGCTCTTCCGCTGACTTCTCGGCCAGACTGCGCGCCCGCCGATCATTCAGCATCACTCTAAAATGCGCTCCTGCCTCAGGTACGCCCGAAAGCCCCATGCACTTTACCGCTGTTGCCGGGGATGCTGATTTCACGCGACGCCCGCGGTCGTCAATCAAACCACGTATGCGTCCGAAGTATTCGCCGCACAGGATTATGTCTCCAACCTTGAGTATGCCACCGGTAATCAGCAGTGTCGCTGTCGGACCCAAGCCCTGCTCAAGCTGCGCCTCCACAACATAACCGTCCGCCCGGCGGTCGGGATTAGCCGCCAGTTCCAGCATATCCGCCTGCAACAGGATCATCTCCAACAAGTGGTCAATACCCACCCCGGTGACAGCCGAAACCTCGGCGCAAATCACATCGCCGCCCCATTCTTCAGGGGTCAGACCCTCACTTTGCAGCATTTGCCGCACACGGTCGGGCTTCGCAGTGGGAAGATCGCACTTGTTGATCGCCACCATGATCTGCACACCGGCTTGTTGCGCGTGCTTAATCGCTTCGCGGGTCTGCGGCATAATGCCGTCGTCAGCGGCGATTATGATCACCGCGATGTCGGTCAGGTTGGCACCGCGGGCACGCATGGCCGAGAAAGCCGCGTGTCCCGGGGTGTCTAGAAACGTTATCTTGCGCCCGTTGATCTCTACGGTGTACGCGCCGATGTGCTGCGTTATACCGCCCGCCTCGCCGGAGGCCACACGCGTGTTGCGGATGCGATCCATCAGCGAAGTCTTGCCGTGATCGACATGTCCCAGGAAAGTCACTATCGGCGGACGCGGAACACAGGACTCCGGAGTGTCATCTGGAATCGCATCATCGGCATCATCGCTCTTCAAAACAGGCTTTCGCTCGGTCGAGCGTTTCTGACGCTCGATCTCAACCTTGTATCCGTATTTGTCGGCTATTTTTTGCGCCACTTCAAACTCAACACGCTGATTGATCGAGGCAAGGATATTGAGCTGCATCAGATCCGCGATCAAACGGTTGGGACGTATGCCAAGCTTGTCTGCCAATTCCTTGACAACTACGGCTCCGCGCAACATGATCACGCGATCAGGCGAAACCGATCGGGTGTCAGACACAGCCTGCATGCGTTGCGGCAGGGGCTCACGTCCCTTGACACGCTGAAGCTGCGTCCGCTGCGCCGTGTGCGGAGGCGGAATGGTTTTATCCTGTCTCTGTCCCGCCTGCGCGCGAGAAGGTTTGGGCACATCTCGCGCGGCATCTTTGGCTATGCGCCCTATGAACTCACTCGCGATCTGTTCTTCCGGCTCGATTTCGTCATCAACCTGATAGCGCGGGGCTTTGGTCTTGGCACCGGGTTTGACCGAAGTCTCAGGCTCCTGAACCGGTGCTGCCTGTTTACCCGTTTTCCCCTCGCTAAGCGGGGGTTGCTGCTGCGCTGCCGCTTCCTGGATCTGTACCTTCTTTGATAAAGGGGCGAATGCGGGTTCAGCCTGCGCGCCTGGTGCCGATGCGGCTGACTCTGGTGCCACAGGCGGAGAAACCGTAATTGAATCATCCTTTTCAGCAACGGTTTTACCGCTCATTAACGGCTTGCCCTTGGCAACCGCGTCCATTTCCATGGCTCGCACCCGGTTGGCTTCTAAGACAGCACGGAGCGTTTTGTCCTGCGCGGCCCGCCGGGAAAGTTCATGCGCCTGTTTCTCGGTACGGCGCTTGGACAGCTCCTCGCTGCTCTGCGCGATTTCTTCTGGCGATCTCTTTTTAAAAACCTCCTGAAGACGCGAAACTTCATCGGCTTCAAGCTGCGACAGAGACGAGTAGACCTCTATGTCCAACTGTGCTGCCTGCTTGAGCACCTCCACGCTGGAGGCCTGAATTTTTTTCGCCAATTCACAAACTCTCATAACACCCACTTACTCCCCCGCGTCTTCCACATTGCTTGCCGCTTTTGCCGCAACCCAGATCTTGTGCGCGTTCTCTTCGTCGAGCCCCGTCACTTCCTGTAGATAGGTCAACTCGACATCTGCGATGCCTTCAGTAGTCAAGAACCCGTTGACCACTAGGGCCGAGGCCATCTCCTCGCTGATGTCCAACACTTCGGCTAACTCATTGATCGCCGTGGTGCGCCGCTCTTCGAAAGACACAGCCTCGCCACCTTTGGTGATATCCACACGCCAGCCGGTAAGCTTGGATGTAAGGCGGACATTCTGCCCCTTCTTGCCAATTGCCAGCGAAAGCTGATCGGGCGCCACCGTCACATGCACGGTTCGCGGCTCATGCTCGTCCACCACCACACTCTCCAGCCTTGCAGGCGCCAAAGATTGCGTCACATACTGCTTGATGTCATCACTCCAGCGCACAATGTCGATCTTTTCGCCGTTCAATTCACGCACGATGTTTCGTACGCGCACACCGCGCAACCCGACACACGCGCCGACAGGATCCACTTTTTCATCCAGTGTTTTGACCGCTAACTTGGATCGGAACCCCGGATCACGAGCCACCCCCATCACCTCAACGATACCGTCGGCGATTTCCGAGACCTCGAGCCGGAACAACGTCTTAACGAACTCCGGGCAGGCTCTCGACAATACCACGGCCGGACCGTTCGCCCCGCTTTGCACACGGTAAACGTAAGCCCTGATGCGGTCGCCCACATTGTACTCCTCCGTGGGTATGCGATCTTTCGCCATCATGATCGCCTCAGTCTTACCCAAGTCTATTATCAGATCCCGATGCGCAACCTGCCGGATCGAGCCGCTGACTATGTCGCCGATACGATCCTTGTATTCGTCATAAACGTTCTTGCGCTCAGCCTCACGTATCTTCTGCAAGATCATCTGTCTGGCCGTCTGTGCCGCGATCCGACCCAGTTTGGCTGGCGGTATCTCCATCTCCACAGTGTCGCCATTCTTGGATTCCGGCTTGATGGCTTTCGCCCGGCGCAAAGAAATAAACCCTAAACCGCTATCCTCCTCCGACACCGTTACCGTATCAAAAGCCTTGATATCCAAAGTTTTACGATCAATTTCCACACGTAAATCGTGTGACACATCCATGCTCTTGCGGGCCGCTTGTTGAATCGCGGATTCAATCGCTTGGAGTATGATCTCGCGGTTAACCCCGCGATCTCGCTCCAGATAACTGACAATTGACAGCAATTCGTTGTTCATCCTAAACCGCCCTTCGCTTCAAAGTTCTGCCAACAAAAAAGAGCGGGGAAGCCCCCACCCTTTTTATCTTCAAAAAAGTTGCTGTATATTACATCAAAACGGCAAAAGATGTCAACGCGCAAAGCCAATGGATATCGATCGGGTTTGCATCGTCCTTAATTTGATTGCAGTGCTCTGTAAACGCTTACAACTTAACCAATACTAATTACAAATATCCGTGCTCCTCCTTGTCCGTCTGTGGTTCTGTGCTGAAAGGCGGGGCGCAACCGCATTATTCCCCGCTGAAAACATACACCAGGGGAAGGCGTTCAGCCATGAGGCGCACCCCCGGCATGAAAGCAGACAAAGGCTCATCCGCCGGAGCATAAACGAACAGCATCCTGACCTTGCACTCCGGGCCACCCGTTTTTGCCACCAATTCCGGCAATTCCGCCCACTCGCTAAAAGGGTGCTCCCGAGGTGTCAACGCCGGATCCAGTCCTGGAACCGTCCAATCCTCCTCGACAAAAACCAGTTTTTTCTCCAGACCACCGCCTTCGCCGCGCCGCACGTGCAGCTCATAAGGCTGCGGCACACGCCCCTCGCGCTCGCGCCACTTCTCCATCGGCGTGAAAGCGCGTGCATACAAACCGCCCTCGGGCTTCCCATCCAGTTTAAGGCCTACTCCGTCCAGCATAACAAAAACACTGGCCACCTCAACCGCCTTTTTCAGCGGTGTCGCCTCGTCAATCGACAGTGTCACAAAAGGTTCGCGCCCAGCCCCTTGCTGCGCTTTAAGCCAAAGCAGAGAATCCGGCAGATCGCCTTTTTTCAAAACTTTGCCATCGCCGGAACAGGTTACCGTGAAGTCGCCTCCTTCTTGCAAAACGACATCTATCGACAAAGGCAACACAAGCGGCTGTCCGTCGGCAGGTGTAAGCGGCTTGATAACCACCTCAAGCAGTGCGCCATAGGGCAAAGTTTCGGCCAGTGCTAGCCGACCGTAAACCTCCCCCTGCCCGACCTTAAAAGGCACGTCGAAGATTGTTCCCTTTTCATTATATAAAGATATTATTGAGCATGGAATCTGCGCGTCGGTAAGGCAAACATCACCATCCCAAACACCGCCCGTGAAAACTACCCCTCCCTCTCCCAGCAAAGGCTCGTCCGGTTCTTGGTCATTTATCAGCGACCGCATCGGACGCTCGGCGTCCCCCTCAACATCAATACGCCGCACACAAACACTCATGCGTTCGCCGACCGGCCAGAACCTGAAGGATCGGCTTCCGACACTGCCGCCGCGCTTGACGCCTAAACTCTCAACCGCCCGCACAATGTCGCCAGGCTGCGCCACTGTCACCGCCGCCGCCTCGTAGGCACGATCACTGTTCGGCCCTACCAGCAGGAATTCCGCGGTTATGCCCGAACGGTGACCGACTGCCTCTGCCAGCAGACGCACCTCTTGCTTGGCTACATCCGCCGCCACACCGCGCCATACCAGCAGTGACGTCGAAGCCTGTGCCTGGCGCTCAACCATCCATTGGTTGACAGCGTTGGTGTTCACCATCCGCCACTCTGCCGGCGATGTAAACTCACTGCCACGCAAACCGCCCGCCAACATTAGGCCACATAAGCCCATAACGAACACGCTCTTATTCAACGCCTTCATCAAGCCCCTCTAGTAAAGCCCTGTACTGCGGCCTTGAATCCAGGTGCCGACTTCTCGATGACGCGCTTGTCAACACAGAAAGTCAAGCGGAAGTAACCGGGAAAACCAAAGCCTGTGCCCGGCACTGCTAGAATGTTATGGGCTAGCAGCGCCTGCACAAACCCCTTGTCGTCATTGTTTGGCGCTTTTGGAAAGAAATAAAAAGCCCCCTGCGGCATCGCGAAATCAATCCCCGCCGCCCGCAAGACAGCGGCCATCGCCCGGCGCCGCTCGTCGTAAACCGCAACATCAACCCCCTCGCGCATCAGTGACATCACCAGACGCTGCCCCAGCACCGGCGCATTCACGAAGCCAAGTGTGCGGTTGGTCATGGTCACGGCATTCATCAGCAAATCCACATCAGGCATCGACGGATTAGCAGCGATATACCCCACGCGTTCCCCGGCCAACGAAAGGCTCTTTGAAAAGGACCCAAGCACCAGCGCGTAGGGTGACAGGTTAAGCACAGGCGGCACCTCCGCGCCGTCATAGGCTAAAAACCGGTATGGCTCGTCACTAACCAAATACAAGGGCCGTTTACGCGCCGCATTGACCTTCTTCAGTAGCTCCGCCATGCAGCCTAGCGTCTCCCGCGTGTAGATGCAGCCCGCCGGATTGTTGGGCGAATTGATGATGATCACGCGCGTGCGTTCCGTGACAGCCGCCGCCATCGCATCCAAGTCCGGCTGAAAATCAGGCGGCAGCGCGGGCACCGCTTTCAAAACCCCGCCAAAATGCCCGCAATAAGCGCCGTACTCCACAAAGTACGGTGCCGGACACATCACTTCGTCGCCGGGTTCCAAAACCGCCCGGAAGAACGAGGTCAGCGCCCCGGCCGCGCCGCATGTCACCACAACATGCCCAGCCCGCATCGGCACCTGTTGCTGCTCCGCCAAAAAACCCGCCAGCATCTCCCGGAAAGCCGGAAGACCGGCATTCGGGCAATAGCCCATTTCCAAAGGCTTGCAAATGCTCTCGGAAAGGTCAACCAGCACCTCGCGCGCCTGCCGCGGCGGCGGCATGTCTGGGTTGCCCAAGCTGAAATCAAAGACATTCTCGGCGCCGAATTCCCGCTTCAGCTCTAAACCCTTCTCGAACATCTTGCGGATCCAAGAGGCCCCAGCCATCTGTTTCTGAATTTCACTCGCTATAACCTGCATCCATAACCCCTTATGTCAATAAATAGTCCATTTCATCGCACTTTAGGTGCAAAACCGTTAAAGTTGTCATAAGCGCTCTGACTTTAGCACTCTCGCGGTAACAGAATCTTTCTGCTTGAGGATTTTTGACCCCCGTGTGATTTTGCACAGGCTGATCTGCAGATCCTCCGCGATCTTGCGCTGAGTCTCGCCCTTGACCAGACGCTCCAACAGCAGCCAGCGTAAAGTCAGGTCTCGCATTTCGCCTGCCGTAAGTAGTTCATTCATGAACTTACGCATGTCTTCCTGTGTGGTTATCGATGCGAAAACCCCGATAACACGCTCAAAAGCCAACATGTCGATCTTGTGTTTCTTGCGCATCCCCCTGCCTCTCGACCTTGATTCCTGATTTTGACTTACGTTGCCTATACAACAACCAGCGGCTGCTCCAGCTCCTCGTCGATAATTTGAGCGCTGAATGTTGAACGTCCCAGTGAGCCCTTCGTCTGCAAGAGTCCCGCGCACGGCGGGCTTACCAACGTCGTGCTTCCTTATTCCGTCTAGCCTCTTCTAAAGCCTCGGACTCTTCGATCTTCTTCAAACGTTCCTCAAGCAACGGGAAGGTTGTCCTGTTCCTGTAAAGCTCGCCACAGATGCCGATGTCGATGAAGAACACGCCGCCCTGACGCAGACTATGGTGCAGCTCCTGCGGCGATTGCGCCTGACGTAGCGCTTTCGGCAGTACCCCCATCATCGTGCGGGCAGAGCCGTAATTGCCGTTGACCCGCTTTTGCGAGCCAAAAAAGAAAATCTCGCCGCGCCCTAAAGCAACCTCATATCCCTTGCGCAACCGTTCAAGTCCCTCCAGCATGGCCTCTTTCGCCAGCTTAATCTGCTCGGGCCCACGCACTGCCATGCTTTCCGGTTGCTCCACCTCTGGCCTAGCGGCAGGTGTCCCAATGTCGTTGAACAGCTCGTCAATGTCGTTTGCCTGCTTGACCGGCTCGACAGTTGGAGACACCTCTTCGAAATCCCCGTCCGCATCCACCGTTTTCCGCACGCCATCGCCAGCCAACGCACTGTCAGGTGTTCCGTTCGTCCACGGCACAGGCTGTTCAACCTGTATCCTGTTGATGAAGATGCCATTACCCCTGCGCGTGACCGTATAAGGCGGAGGTATGTAACGCCCTTCAATAAAAACAAAACCGCTGATTTGCGGTGTGCCGTAGGCGACACCGAGCTCCGCCAGCGCCTGTTCCGTCACATCCGGCAGCCACGCGGCCTGAATTGACAGCCCGCATAAGCAAAACCACGCAGCTATAAGAAACCTTTTGCTCATTTGAACACGCCTGCTCTACAGGCTTCCGCTAAAAAAAGCCCCACTTTGCCGTATCGCAGACTCTCTGAAACCTCACGAATGAGGTGGGTGCCGTAGTCGCCGTATGCCGTTTCCCGCCACAAGGGCAAGAGCCTTTATCCGACGCTTTCCGACTCCCGGTGCAAATTGAAGGTCAGAGAATTTCTGCTTATCCGCGAACAAAGCAGGGCCCACTTCGTTTAAATCCCGGGGAAAGAAACCTAACCCCAGCCCCTACTAAAAAATAACTGGCCGGTTACTCTTCTCGCACCTCTACGCCTAAAACTTCCTTCAGCATCTTGATGATCCTGACAAAAGCCGCATTCACTTCGCTGTCAGTCAGTGTGCGCTCCGCAGAACGGAACTCCAAGGCATATCCGAGACTGCGCCTGCCCTTGCCGATCTCTTTTGACTGGAACATATCAAAAAGCTCGATGCCGGTCAATTCCGCAGGAGCGGCTTTGCTTATCACGGAAACAACATCCGCGTGCTTTATCTCCGCACCCGCCACAAACGCGATGTCCCGGCGCACCGCCGGATATTGCGGCACAGCCTTGACCGCTGGCCGCTGCCCGAAGCCCTTCAGCAACGGCGCGAGTTTCAGCTCCGCCAACGGCATCGGCGCGGTCATACGCCACTGATGCCGCAGAACCGATGACAAAAGTCCCATACTGCCGACCTTCTCGCCCTCCAGCATGATCTCCGTGCACCACCCAGACTCCATAGCCGGATGTTCAACCGGACACAGGCTAATCTCTCCCGCGCGCAATGCCGCCACCAGATTCTCGACAGCGCCTTTTAACCAAAGCATAGCCTCCTCAGGCGTGACCGCGCGCCGCCGATCAACGGCCGTGCGGCCAAAAGGCCCCATCATACCCAGCGCCACACGCTCTTCCTCGGCAGGCTGGTCATCGTTGCTCAGGAAAAATACCCTTCCCATCTCGAAAAGCGCCGCGCTCTCAACCTGCCGCGACGCATTGCGTCCCAGCGAACACGCCAGTTGCGGCAGCAGCGAATCACGCAAAACCCCGTAATCCGCGCTGACCGGGTTGGGCAGCACAACCCGCCGCCCCCGCCCGCGCTTGTCAAAAACGTCCAGCTCCTGAGACGCCAGAAAACTATAGTGCATAGCCTCGCTGAAGCCCATGCCCAGCAAGGTCTGCCGACACAACGACTTGGCATGGAAATCACGGTCGCTCAGCACCGAAACAGCCGCCGCCTCAGGCACTCCTTCCGGAATCGAGTCCAGCCCATGCATCCGTGCAATCTCTTCGATTAAATCTGCCTCCAAAGTCAAGTCCAGACGGTACGAGGGTATCCTGAAAAGGGCGGCTTCAGCGTCACGCGCGATCTCTTCCAGTCCCAGCCCGGTCAAGATGCCCGCCATTTCCGCATCCGGCATGGACACGCCGATGATCTCGCGCACCCGGCTGAATCGAATCCGCACCTCTCTGTGTCTAAACCCGCGCGCGTCAATGTCAATCACGCCTTTAGCCACTCGCGCCTTACCGTGCTCGGCCAACAGGGCCACCGCGCGACGACTGGCCCAATCCGCTAAATCAGGATCGACCCCACGCTCGAAACGACGAGACGACTCGGTGGACAGCCCCAGTTTCGTGGCGGTTTGCTTAGTCGAGGCCGGCTCAAACAGAGCGCTCTCGAGCAAGACGTGCTCTGTGCCCGCCGCGATCTCGCTGCCCGCGCCACCCATAATTCCAGCCACCGCGCTAGGCACCGCCGCGTCCGCAATCACCAGCATCTGCTCGTCCAGCGCGCGCTCCGCGTCATCCAGTGTCGTGATCTTTTCGCCCGGCCGCGCACACCGCACCACGATAGTCCGTTCAGCCAGTCGGCGGTAGTCAAAGGCATGCAACGGCTGACCACACTCCAACATCACGTAGTTGGTCACGTCCACCGTCAGGCTGATCGCGCGCACACCGCACATCTCCAGCCTCCGACGCATCCACGCTGGCGATTCGCCGTCCTTAACGCCGGTCATCACACGCGCCGTGTAACGCGGACACCTGACAGGGTCTTCAACCACAACCTTGGCAAATGTCTCAACCGCAGCCTCCGTCTCCGCGAAATCCGCCGGGGGCAGGCGCAAAGGCCGCTGCAGTAGCGCCGCGAACTCGCGTGCGATGCCGATGATCGAAAGGCAGTCCGGACGGTTCCAGGTAATCTCCAGATCCAGCACTGTCTCCGGCGGCGGCAACACGTCCCGCATCAGCGTTCCGGGCTCAAGCCCCGGATCGAGAATCATGATGCCCTCATGGTCGCCGGAAAGTTTCAGCTCCCGCGCCGAGCACAGCATGCCGCACGAAACCACTCCGCGCAGCTTGGCCTGTTTGATCTTGAAGCCTCCCTCGGGCACCGTGGCGCCGACTTTGGCCAACGGGGTCTTGATACCAGCGCGGCAGTTCGGCGCGCCGCAAACAACCTGAAATTCCTCCTTGCCGTCTGAAACCTTGCAGACGTGCAGATGATCGGAGTTGGCGTGCGGCTCGCACGTCAGCACCTCGCCCACCACAAAAAAATCATCGAGCTTAACGCCAAACTCTTCTATGCCTTCAACCTCTACGCCGGAAAAAGTCAACTTGTCGGCCAACTCCTTGACAGACAGCTCCGACACGTCCACATACTCATTAAGCCAACTAACAGGCACTTTCATTTGAAAAAAACCTCTTTCGTTCAAAAATCGTTGCTATTATACCATACCAATCCAAGAATATCAGTCTCACACACCCACAAACACATTTACCTATAACTTGGCCATTTTGTCACACCAAAGCCGTGTTGGAAAGGTAGGGCGTTTTCCCCGAAACCGCCGCGGACGCCTCGGGGATGCGTCCCTACCAACACCTTAAACCTTTCAGTTACCACCCTCGTTTTCGCCCGGAGCCCCGGGTGGCTGGCTTGTCTCTAGCGTTCGTACTGAAACAACTTGTTTTTTGTGAGTGCGTTTCTACGGTTATTTACCGCTGAGCCCCGACTCATGGCGTCATCAGGCGCACCTGAGAAAACTTGGCCGTGGCCAGTTCCTTGGGCGAGTGCGAAGACACCGTCAGCCCGACAGAGTTTATACGCCCCAAGTCGATTTCGCAGACAGCGAAACGCCGCCATTTTGTCCCGTCTTTAGAGTGACTCGCCTCATATCCTTTGCCGCTTCTGACAATCCGCAGATGCAGCGACACGGGCAAAGGTTTTTCGGAGATGTTGACCAACGACACCAAGTGCGCTGGCCGGCTAGGGCTGGCGCGGCGGAAAAGCCGTGGCGGCAAATCAGGTGCTCCGTCAGGACGCCGCACCTGCATAAACAGTTGCCCGTTTCCGAGATAGCCGAAAACCAGAGAAGGCCCGGCGGCATACTCCGCGCCCTTGATCATGATTCCGGAGACCGAAAGCTTATCGGCTGCCGCGAAAGCGTCAACCCTCGCGTAAAAAGCGTAATCGCCGTCCGCCTTGGCCACGACATAACGACAACTATCAAACCCCTCCCACATGCCGCGTCCAGAGCCTTGCACCACCATTAGCCGCCCCATCTGCATAGTGCTTCCGCCAAGAATGTGATCACCCAGATTGACGCTTTGCCAAGCAAGCTTGCTTTCTTGCGTGAAGGATTTGTCGGATGGAAAGACCAACGCCGCAGTTGATAAATCAGCTTCAATTCGCCCTCCCTGCAGCATCGGATCCGCCGGAACAATTCTTGAGCGGCGCAAGCGAACCTCATCGCGCAAAAAATCATAAAGCTGTATAAACGACCGCTCCCTTACCGCCACCAGCAGTGCCAACAACGCCACCAGTCCAAGCACCACAATAACGGACCACCTGCTTTTCTCTGGCACAGTCGCGTACGACCTGCCGCGCCCCAAGAGCCTAAATGGAGACTTGAAGAAGCCTGCGGCACCACCCTTGCACCGATCCGAATCAAGTTCCGATAAAGCTTTGCGGATTTCCGCCGCTACCACTTGGCTGTCGGTCGGACGCTGCATCGGATCAGTCTCCAGCATGCGCATCACCAGTTTCTGCGTGAATACCGAAACCTTGCGGTTGGCCTTGCCTAAAGGCAGCGGCTTTTCATACAGACGCGCCTTGACCACCTCTTGCGGCGTTTCTCCTGAAAAAGGAATGCGCCCCGCAAGCAGGTAGTAGAGCGTGGCGCCGAGACTGTAAATGTCGCTGCGATGCGTGTCCTGGCAACCGCGCAAAAGCTCCGGCGCGATATAGTTGGGTGTGCCGACCAGCTTGCCCTTCTCGATGCTGCGCATGACCCCCGACAAACCAAAGTCCACCAATTTCGCGTTGCCGTCACGATCAATCACTATATTGCCGGGCTTAATGTCGCCGTGAACCAGACCCTCGCGGTTGATCGCGGTCAGCCCCTCGGCAACATCCAGCCCCATCCGTAACACCGCGCGTTCTTCCAGTTTTCCCTCGCGTTCCGATTTGGACGCGAAATCCTCGCCGCTAACCAATTCCATCACAAGGTAAGGATGGCCGTCATGGAAATTCAAGGCATAAACCTGAGCCACCCGCGGATGGTTAATCTTGCCCGCTGAGCTAGCCTCACGCTTCAACAAATCGCGATATTCTTGATCGTCGGCCCCTTTCCGCCGCACCAACTTAATCGCGACATCGCGCCCGAGCATATCATCCGTGGCGCGGTATATGGCGCCCATGCCGCCCTCGCCTATCGGCGAATATAGCGTGAAACCGTCAAGCCGTGCCGGCACCATCATCCGCTTTTTGCAGATTATACAGGATATGTAAGACAGAGGCTTGGACTCAGCAACAGAGAATGATCTGTTACAGTGCGGGCAAATCGCTTCGTCCACGCGAACAAAATCGATTCCAGTGCGGTCGGCATCCGTAACCGCTACCAGTCCTTGAGTCTTTTTTTTGACCGACCTCAGAACAATCTGTTTGTTTTCTTCAATAGTCACTATTTTTTCTTCTGGTTGTGCGCGTTTGGTCTGAAACCACAATTAGAAATTTAAAAAATTTATTTTTTCATTTCTCAACCGCTATTGTCGAGCATCTTCTTAAACAAATTACATTCCCGGGTGCGATTTCATTTCATTGAATCGCACCCGTTGCTTGCCCCACTGCCGTTGTTGGTTGTGTCGCATTGCACAAAAGTGCTACAATCAAGGTCAACCTAAGGAGATTGTTATGAGCGAAAACACATGCAAGGGCGATCATGAGGGACACATCTGCCTGCTGGCCAGTAACACACGTTTCGAATTGATCAAGACACTCACCCGCGACCCGCACTTCATCTGCTTCAACTGCGGTCGAGTGGCAGACAAGGCCTGCAACCTTTGCAACCCAATGCCGCTGGAAGACTAATGCGGGCATAGCCCGCATCCCAGTCGCTCCCATCCCTTTAAGCCTCTGGGGGAATACCATGTCAGCTATCATCAGATCCGCATTATTTGCGTTGTACACGTTATGTCTCGCGGCGAATTTCGCCTTGAGCGGCACACCCGACAACGCCGATCCGTCATTGCTTTTATGGCTGCCGCTTGACGAAGGTCGCGGCGGTTTCACCACTGACCGTTCGCCTAACATGCTTGAAGGCGATCTTTCTAACACAAGCTGGGCGGTCGGGCCTTTTGGCACCGCCGCGTACTTCAGCGGCACGAACTCGTTCATCCAGATACAACCCGTACCTGGGCTGAACGGTGCGACGCAACTGACCTTGTCCGTCTGGTCTTACTGGGATGACACCGAAGAGCGCCGCTACCCTAATTTGCTGACCTCGGCCAACTGGAGCCCCGGCGGATTAATGCTGTTCGTCTCAGACAACACCTGCTCTTTTCGACTGGGCCGTCCAGGACATCGCGCGGGCACCCCTGAACATGAATGGAAAGAAACCGGGATCAACCTCTTAACGAAACTGCCGCAGAAAAGGTGGACGCACCTGTGCGTGACCTTCGCCATGCCAGAGTTGACGGCTTATGTCGATGGCGAAGTGGTGAGCCGCGGCTCGTGGCCATACCCGCTCGAGGCCAGTGCGCTGCGTCTGGGTGGCTGGATCAACGCGGTCTGCCACCGCGGGCTGCTGGATGATTTGCGAATATATTCCCGCGCTTTTGCAGAAGCTGAAGTTAAGGCACTGTCCGTCGACCCCAAACGCGCCGCTTCCGAGTACGTCCTTGTCGACGAAACCAAGCTCAAGCACCAAATTGCAGCCCGTTTTGCCAACCGCCATGCCGAGCTTGTGATTAACTCAGATGGGCAAATCGCATCTTTAAAGTCCAAAAGCAGCAAACGTGAACTGCTGGCATCCGCGCAGCCTATGGTTTCCGCTCACCTCTCCGACGGACGTATGATCTCAGCCCGCACGGTCAGGCTCAACGGCAATATGTTGGAATTTGATTTTCCGCGCGGCAGCGGCACTTGCACGCTTGAAGTAACAACCCGCCGTGACTTCTTCGAGTTTGCCGTAACCAGCCTTACACTTGCCGATGTCAAGTCACTGACCTTCTGCGCACTGCCTGTAAAGCTGGATAAATACAGCGGCAGCATGGCCAACATGTTGTCGGATGACATTGACGGGGTTTGTTTGCGCGGGTATGACCTTCCGCTGGAAATGAGCGTGGGCAAGGGAGTGCTGCGGGTTTGGTCAACCGCCGGGCACGGCTTGACCGGCTGGCGCGCCGGGCTCGCAGTCGGCGCCAAGGACAAAATGCCGATGATGCTGCAAGAAATGGCCGTGAATGCGGGCGTGCCTTTCTCGCGTAATGCAGGCCCTTGGTCGCTGGATGCCGAGCCAGTGCGCGGCTCATATCTCTTCGCCGACCTAGCTCACTCAGCCACCGACGACTGGATCGAGGTCGCGCGGCGCGGCGGTTTTTCCACGATCCACCTGCACGGCTGGTGGCAGTCGCTCGGACACTATGCTGTACGCACCAACTACTTCCCGCGCGGTCTGGCCGATATGCAGGACACGGCCAGCCGCATACACGCAGCCGGACTGCGGGTCGGCATCCACACTCTGACCGCCTGCATTGAGCCGCATGACTCGTGGATCACGCCCGTGCCCAGCCCACACCTGATACCGTTCGACACCTACACCCTGGCACGCGACTTTTCACCCACCGACACCGTACTCTACGTCCAAGAGCCCCCCTCGGATCGACACGATGTGGTCTTCACCTACTCCGGCAACGGCAACGCGATCCGCATCGGCACAGAGATTATCCAGTATGCCGAAATATCGCGTGAACCTCCTTACGCCTTCAAAGCCTGCAAACGCGGCGCTTTCAAAACACGGCCATCAGCCCATGACGCAGGCGAACAGGCCGATTATCTGCAACAGCGCTATATCTCCTTCTACCCGCAGCCTGACTCCCCACTAGCCGACGAGCTGGCCGGATGCATCGCGCATGTCTTCAACTCATGCGAGCTGGACCAGCTCTACTTCGACGGCTCTGAAGGCATGATGAGCCGCTACGGCATCGACGCCATGCGCCACAAGATCATGCGCCGCCTCAAAGGCGCCCCGGTGATCGAGGCAAGTTGCTACGGCGCGCACAACTGGTGGTTCCATTCGCGTCTGGGCACCTGGGACCACCCGGTCTGGGCAGCGAAACTTTTCCATGACGACCACGTTGCGGTTTGCGAGCGCTACCGCGACACCGACATGCTCGGGCCGCAGATGGGCTGGTGGGCGCCGCGCATGGCGGTTCCGTTCGCACGCGGCCACCATCTGGACGAGATGGAGTATTTCGCCTGCAAAAATATGGCGCTAGACGCTGCCATGTCGATCCAGGGCGTCAATGTCAACAGCGCTCCCTTACCCTACCATCTGGAGCGGCAGTTCACGCTGCTGGGCTGGTATGAGCACCTGCGCCTGGCACGCTACTTCGATGACACCACCGTGACGCGCCTTGCAGGAAGCGGTGCCGAGTTCCGCCTGCGGCAAACCGTCGACGGCGAATGGCTTTTCACGCCTGCCGCAATGCGCACACACCGCATCACCGCACCTGACGACGGATCAAACTCCTGGCAGATTGACAACCGTGACACACAACAGCCGCTCTGCCTGCGCTTCGAAGCACTCTATACCGCCGCTCCCGCCGAAAGCCCTGCTGTTAAACCGCTGGTGCTGCCGGAAGAATTCGCGGCTTTCAAAACCGCCACAGCATCGCCCTCTGTGCGGCTCAGCATGACGGAAGTTACGGACGACACGCGCGGCGGACCTCGCAACCTGCGCCTTCAAGCCCATAACACTGGTTCAGTATCTACCGGCGCTTGGGCGCGCGCGACACTATCCTTCCCTGCACCTTACCGCAATATCGGCGGCACCGGTGCCTTCGGCCTATGGGTCAAAGGCGACGGCTCCGATGCTCTGCTCAACCTTCAGGTCGGATGTCCGCGCGAATTCATGGGCGCAATCTCAGATCACTACGTCAAACTCGATTTCACAGGCTGGCGCTATGTGGAGCTGTTAGCGCGCGAACGCGACACCGCGCGCATGGACGAGCACGTCTGGCCCTACAGGCAACGCGGTTCACATGCGCTTTTCCGCACCAATCTTGACATGGCTCACATTTCGCAGATCAGCCTCTATCTCAACTCACTGCCGGCCGGCGGCGGAGCAGGGGTCACGATAAGTCCGGTGCTGGCTCTGCCGGTGCTGCCGGTAAAGCTTGAACACCCGACCCTTTCCGTCAACGGCAAGAACCTGACAGTGCCATTCACCCTGGCTTCCGGTGAATTCGCCGAACTGGAAACTGATGGAGTATTCACGCATTACAGCGAAAGAGGCGATCCTATCGCGCGCGTATCCTGCGCGGCGGACGAACTGCCTGACATGCTTCCCGGAAAAAACACGTTCACCTGCGCAGGCGATCGATCTGAAATATCAGTCACCACCTTCAGCACACCGTTCGGCGCACGCCGTCCGCAACGACAGATCGAATGGCGACACCTTGAACGTGAATACGAGATGCCGCGCTTTTTCAATTCTTCAAATGATCTCGCACACAGCCGCTGGACAGTTGCTGTGCGCCAGCGCTCCAAGGCGCGGCTTGAAATTGAACTTCACGGCGCCATGCAAAACCCTGTGCTTACCGTCGATAAGAACGAGCTGCTATTCCCGGTTATACTTAAGGCTAACGATAGATTGGTTTGCCGTGACGGAAAGAGTTGGCAGGTCTACGGATCAGACCGCTCCAGACTTGCAGAAGGCAGCCTGGATAAAAAAATCCCGCTCCTGAATAGTGGTTCCACAGACATCGCTTTCACCTGCGTCGCTCCTGACCGAGCCCAAGTCAAGCTGGTTAAAGTTTACCGCTGACCGGCGCTGCCCTTGCGGTACGATCCGCAACGCGCTACACTGTTGACATGCACACGGGTTTAGTCAAAAATTTAAAGCGCTTTG